>CATKZA010000334.1 GCA_949841235.1 uncultured Clostridiaceae bacterium | reverse complement strand
AGAATGTCCCGCAGGGTCATCAGGGTCTCTTCCTCAATGCCCTTCGCCACATTCACAATCTGCTGCCCCGCCGGAATATACCGAGCCGCCTCCCTGGCCACGCTGCGCACGAAGGGGGATGCCACGGAGAATACCAGCAAATCCGCGTCCCGGCAGGCAAGTTCCATATCCGAGGTAACTAGGACGGACTCCGGCAGCTTGATTCCGGGAAGCCGGTCTTTGTGCTCCCGGTACTCCTGAAGCATGGAAACCTCCGCCTCCACCTTGGACCACAAAATCACCTCATGACCCATCTTCCCCAGCATAATGGCCAGAGCCGTCCCCCAGCTGCCCGCCCCCAAAAAACTTACTTTACTCATGATTTACCTCATTCCTGCGCTGCTTTTTGCGCATGAAGCAATGTTTGTGCAAGCAGCGCGCAGTCACAAACTTGCCGAGTGAAAAATTTATTTTTCACTCTTAGAAGCCTCCTTCTCCGATTTGCTCTTCCACAATTTATTCTCATTGCCATGAATCAGTCTCACGATATTTTCCCGGTGCTGGAAATAGGCAAAGGCAGTGAAGAGAAGGCTGATTGCCAGCATATGCAGGAACATGCCGTCACCCCTGTGGAATGCCACGGTATTTGCCGGAATATACCACGCCACCAGCAGAGAACCCACAGAGACATACCTGGTCACCGCCACCGCCGTCACAAAGATCGCAAGGCCGATGGGGATCATAATTGGATGAGCCGCCGACATCACCACTGCCGCCGTCACAGCAATCCCCTTCCCGCCCTTAAATCCCAGATAGAATGGATAATTGTGTCCCAGCACCACGCCCAGCCCGCAGTAAAGGCACAAGAGATACCAGGGGTTGGCAAAAGGAATGCAGAGGCGGATAATGAGAATTGGCACCACCGCCTTTGCCAGATCCCCCACAAAGGTAATGACGGCGGGAACCGGACCAAAATTGCGCAGCACGTTGGTAGTTCCCGCATTGCCGCTTCCCAGACTTCTAATATCCTTCTTAAAAAACTTCCCCACGAAATAGCCGCTGGAAATGCATCCGCAAAAATATCCTGCAATCAGGCACACGGCAAACTCCCACATATTCATTCGCTTATTCCTCCTTCCACGCAGCAATTTATTTTATCCTTCCAAACACACCCCCATAGGTGGCACAAGCAATTCATGAAGGAAACTTAGTGAACCTTTATTCCCTTCACACTTCCGAACATGCCTGCATCGCAGGCACAAACAATTCATGAAAGGAAGAACAGCTCCGCTGTTCTTCTTAGGTGCGACTTTAGTTTTTCTTTGGCATGGTTTTTTCATGCCTTAGAAAAACTTCGCACCTTTCACACTTCCATACATGCCTCCATAGGCGGCATAATCAGAGGAAGAATGCTGCTTTTGCATTCTTCTTACATGAGAAGCATTTCTTAGGTAAGGCAATCTTTACCTTAGAAATGCTTCTCATGTTTTCCTCTCCCGGATCAGGAAGCGCAGGGACGTTCCCCCAAAGCCAAATGCCTCCCTGATCTTATTCTCCAAATACCTGGTATAAGAAAAATGCATCAGACGCTTATCATTCACAAAAAGCACAAAAGTAGGCGGCTTGACGCTCACCTGGGTCATATAGAAAATCTTCAGCCGGCGTCCCTTGTCGGAGGGGGGCTGCTGCATGGCCACCGCCTCGGTGAGAATCTCATTCAGAACCCCGGTAGCCACCCGCATTTGCTGGTTCTGGATTACCACGTCCAGAATGTCAAAGATTTTCGGCAATCTCTGCCCCGTCTCCGCCGAGATAAAGAGAATCTCCGCATAGGGCATAAAGGACAATACATTGCGGATATCATTGGTATACTTCTTCACCGAATGGTTATCCTTCTCCACCGCATCCCACTTGTTCACCGCAATGATGATTCCCCTGCCCCTGTCATGGGCAATGCCGGCAATCTTCGCATCCTGCTCCGTCACCCCCTCGGTGGCATCAATCACCAGGATCACCACATCCGCCCGCTCCACCGCAGACACCGTGCGCAGGATGCTATACCGCTCAATCTCTTCTTTGATTTTATTCTTCCTCCTGAGGCCGGCAGTGTCTATGAATACATATTCCCTGCCATTCCAGGTAACCGGGGTGTCAATGGCATCCCGGGTAGTGCCTGCAATATCTGACACGATGACCCTGTCCTCCCCCAGCAGTTTATTGATGATGGAGGATTTTCCCACATTGGGCTTGCCCACGATGGCCACCCGGGGACGGTCATCCTCCTCTTCCTCCACGCCCTTGGGAAAGAGGGCCGTCAGCTCATCCAGCATATCTCCAATGCCCAGTTTTGCCACAGCGGATATGGGATAAGGCTCCCCGATGCCCAGATTGTAAAATTCATAGACATCCGCCTCCATCTTATCAAAATTATCCACCTTATTGACCACCAGAATCACATCTTTTCCGGCTTTCCGCAGCATATCCGCCACCTGGTAGTCCGCATCCACCAGCCCCTGCTTCACATCCACCACGAACATCACCACGTCCGCCATCTCTATGGCCATCTCCGCCTGCTCCCGCATGCTGCGAAACATCTGGTTCTTCGACTCCGGCTCGATGCCCCCGGTATCCATAATGGTAAATTGATATTTCAGCCAGGTGGCTTCTGCATAGATGCGATCCCTCGTCACGCCAGGGGTATCCTTGACGATGGCAATCCTCTCTCCCGCCAACATGTTAAATATCGTGGACTTTCCCACATTAGGCCGTCCCACAATCGCTACAATCGGTTTGCTCAT
>CATKZA010000333.1 GCA_949841235.1 uncultured Clostridiaceae bacterium | reverse complement strand
ATCCTGCGTCTGCTTGAGTATTCCCATAGCAATCCGCATCATCATGGCACCATGCACTCGGTAAATCTCTTCCAACTTCTTTCTGGCATCTTCTTCCCAGACATCTCTCTTCTTTTTTTTATTCAATTTTTCCATTCCTCCCATTATCCTTCCGTAAAGCAACCTATGGACACCGCTCATTCGCCGTGCATGCGTCAATACGTGAATTTCGAGCCACCTCGCTCCCTCCCCATTCTACTCCAACATAACCCTTTCTAACAACAGTGCGAAGAACCTGTTCCCTTGGAATATTTTTCCCATCCTCATGCTGCCGCCACTGCATGAATACCCTGATTGTCGTATCCGGCTGTGGAGAAATACGAAGGGGAACCTTCTCATCCAACAGGGACTGTTCCACAAAATGGACATCCACCGAAGGATACCTTTCCATGCGGGGAAGCCAGTATAATATAAATTCCTCTGCCTCCCGGTCAGACAATCCCAGAATCCTCAATTTCTCTTCCAAAAATTCCTGATAGCCCCTCTTCTCTACAGTAAATCCGCTCTGCCAGTCCTCCTTCAAATCAGATTTCCCCTCATAATACAGTGCGTAATACTCCCTCCCCTTCTCCAGCGTCTTTCCATCTCTTTGGTACATCCGCAAGGTTCCGTCCTTTTCTGCCCTCACATGCCATCCCCCGTCATAGGCAGGATACACCGTGGTAAAATCCACATGATCTACCTCGACATGGATATCCTGCGGCTTTTTCGGATAGAGATAGATGACGGGCTTTTCTTCCAGCATCCCCTCATCATCCATCCTGGCATTCTGCCGGCTCTGTCCTCTCCAGCCAAGCCAGCACAGAACCAGCACCAGCACGAGAACAAGTGTGAGAAGCAAACCTTTTGCCACATTTCTCCATCTCCACTCTCTCCACCAATTCAAAAATCTTGTCATAATCCGCCTCACCTCTCTACTCTTCCTGGAGCAAACCGTGTTTTTTATAATAGGAAATCACTTCATTCCTGCTGCCCAGACGATCCAAATGATCATATTGTCTACTCTCAATCACATAGCCACCCAGTCGGCCTGACACCTGCCCCAGCACGTCGATCCCCTCTCCCTTCTCAAGATCTCGGATTCTCACCGCATTCCCCTCTACCAGAAACAGTGCATGATCCCCCTCCGCAATCTCCTCCTGCATGGCAGGATCAACCCCCTCCTCGCAATGATATTTCCACTTGCACAGAATCTTAACCTGCCTTTTTCCCACAATCCCCCCTTCCACCCCGCTCTCTACATCCACGGTGAGGACATGGCAATAATAAGGCACTGGTTTCACCCTTTTCCCATTCCGCATGCTGTCCCCCTGCAATACATATTCTCGAATATCCTTCACTTCTCCGTAGAGGATGAACCGCAATCCCGAATGAAACAAATACTCTTCTGTGGAATAAGGGTATCTATAACAAGCGACCGCCCACTCATGATCAGAAACAATTCTCTGACTCATTCCTGGATCTTTATATTTGATGCAGTACTGCCCTTCCTTCGGCAGGCATGTGCTAATCTCTTCCCCGCCAGCCAAAGCATACCACAATCTTCCCCCGGGGCAGAACAGATACAAGGCTGCCACAGACAGAAGAACGGCACCTATGACGGCCACCGCCACCAGCCTCCTATTCCTCCTATCTCCTAGCCAATCCACCAAATTCTTCATTCTATCCCCCATGCCCTCACCTCCATTTCAATAGGATTGTCAGCAAACACGCTACTCCTCAGACTTGGTGACAATCCCATGTTTCAAAAAATAATCCACTGCCCTCCTCTTTGCTTCCAATTCTTTCTAAATCTTTCATTTTCTTGCACTCCACTACCCGGTTTCCCCTCTCATAGGGAAGTTTCCCTAAGAAATCAACTCCCTCTCCTCGTGTTTCCATCTGCAAAGCAGATTCACCCTCTGATTCTTATCTAGTCCGCCATAAATGCCCCCCACAACAATCACTTTTCTGCCCTTTCTCCCCCAGTGCCAACTGCGTTTTTCTCTCAATCTTTCATAGGCATCTTCTCCTCTCATTTCATCTCCTATAAAAACCCTTCTATTTATATACAACGATATAATACCTCGATTGGGCGCAAAAATCAGAAAATATTTTCATTTCATATGGACTGGCCAGAAAAAATGTTGTACAATTTACTATATAAGGATTGCGAAAATACGAAGCATGAAGCAATCCGCGGACTGATCTATATAGCGTTGTCTGCGAAGCAGACATGACTGTTTACTTAGCATAAAAAACGCTTGATGAATGGCAACTGCAAAGCGTCATACAGAAACGAGGTATCCATGATAATTTTAATAACAGGTGCTTCCCATACAGGCAAGACAGCCCATGCGCAAAGGCTTCTTGAAAAATACCATTTCCCATACATGTCCATAGACCACCTGAAAATGGGGCTAATCCGAAGCGGCAATACAGACCTGACGCCCTTAAGCGATGACAGGGAACTGACAGAATATCTGTGGCCCATCGTGCGGGAAATGATTAAGACCGCCATCGAGAACGAGCAAAATCTCATTGTAGAAGGCTGCTACATTCCATTTGACTGGGCAAAAGACTTTGAGAAGGGCTATCTGGAGAACATCCGATTTCTCTGCTTGGTTATGAGCGACGACTATATCCAAACTCATTTTGATGACATCAGGAAATATGCAAATATCATCGAGCAGCGCAAAGACGACGAAGGCTGCACGATGGAAACCGTGAGAAGAGACAATCGGCTGATGCTGGAGCAAT
>CATKZA010000332.1 GCA_949841235.1 uncultured Clostridiaceae bacterium | reverse complement strand
CCACAGCCTCCTCATCCACCTCCAGGGCAATGCTCATCTGGGCTTCCAGCCTCTTCTGCAATTTTGCAAGCAATATCTTCACAATCTCCTTGATATTTTCCTTTGTCAGGGCATGGAATACCAGCATCTCGTCAATTCGGTTGATAAATTCCGGCTTGAATACTTTCTTAACCTCCTCCAGCACGCCCTCTTTCATCCGCTGGTAATCCGCTTCCTCTTCCTCTCCAACCCCAAATCCCAAATGCTTGGGGGAGATGATGCGGCCGGCTCCTGCATTGGATGTCATAATGATAATCGTATTCTTAAAGCTCACCCTTCTGCCCTGGGCATCCGTCACATGGCCATCTTCCAGAATCTGGAGCAAGATATTAAATACATCCAGATGAGCCTTTTCAATCTCGTCAAACAGCACAACGGAATAGGGATGCCTGCGAACCTTCTCGCTGAGCTGGCCGCCATCCTCATATCCCACATATCCCGGAGGCGATCCAATCATCTTGGACACACTGTGCTTCTCCATATACTCCGACATGTCCACCCGGATAATTTCCTGCTCCTTGCCAAATACCGCCTCGGCCAAAGCCTTGGAAAGTTCCGTCTTGCCCACGCCCGTAGGCCCCAGAAAGAGGAAGGAGCCAATGGGACGGCCGGGATCTTTCAGCCCTACCCTTCCACGGCGCACGGCCTTCGCCACAGCGGACACTGCCTCCTCCTGCCCCACGACCCTGCGGTGCAGTTCCTCCTCCAGTCGGCGAAGCCTCTCCGTCTCCTCCTCCTGCAGCTTCTGCACCGGAATCTTCGTCCAATCCCCGATGACATTGGCCACATCCAAATCCGTCACCTGCAAATGCTTCTGCTCTGCCTCCCGGTCAATCTTCTCCCGCAGGGATTCCATTTTATCCCGGCATGCATTCTGCTTCTTCTTCAAATCGCTTGCCATGGAAAAATCTTCCATCAGGATAGCCTCCTCCTTCTGCTGCTCGCAGAGGGCAAATTCCTCCTCCAATGCCCGCAATTCCGGGGATGGCTGATACATGGCCAGGCTGGCCTTCGCGCACGCCTCATCGATGGCATCGATGGCTTTGTCAGGCAGGAAGCGGTCATTCACATACCGCTCCGTCATCTTCACTGCGGCCACAATCGCCCCATCGCTGATTTTCACATTGTGATGGGCCTCGTAACGCTCCCGCAGCCCCTTGAGGATGGCAATGCTCTCCTCCTCGTCCGGCTCCTCCACCTGAATGGGCTGGAATCTCCGCTCCAAAGCCGCATCCTTCTCAATATATTTCCGATACTCCTCTCTGGTAGTAGCCCCCACGATCTGAATCTCCCCTCTGGCAAGGGCGGGCTTAAGGATATTGGCGGCATCAATAGCCCCCTCGGCACCTCCGGCGCCGATAATCGTATGAATCTCATCGATAAAGAGCAGAATCCTTCCAGACTGGCTGACCTCCCGCAGAGACCGCTTGATGCGCTCCTCAAATTCTCCCCGGTACTTGGAGCCAGCTACCATGCCCGACAGATCCAGCACCAGAACCCTCTTGTCCTGCAATACTGCCGGAATATCTCCCTGGATGATTTTCTGCGCCAAGCCCTCTACCACGGCGGTCTTTCCCACGCCCGGCTCTCCGATCAGGCAGGGATTGTTCTTCGTTCTCCGGCTAAGCACCTGCACCAGCCGCTGTATCTCCGTCTCTCTGCCAATCACCGGGTCGAGCTTTCCCTCCCTGGCAAATGCTGTCAGATCCCGGCTGTACTGATCCAGCATGGGAGTGGCCGACTTCTGCTTCCTCCCCTTCTGCATCATATATTCATTCTTGGCGCTGGTGGCATCCTGCCCCGCCGCCGTCAGCACATCCACATAAAGCTTCTGGATATTGATGCCCTTGGTGTTCAACAGGCGCACGGCTATGCAGTCCCCCTCCTTCAGCAGGGATATCAGCAGATGTTCGGTGCCTGCGTTTACAGCACCCAGGCGGTCTGCCTCCGCCAGACCATTCTGCAATACCTTCGCCGCCCTGGGCGTCATATCCTCCTTCTCCACCACTGCCACTTCCCCGGAGGAAGACAGATAATCCTCCACCAGTTCCAGCATCTTGTCATAGGAAACGCCATTCTCCTTCAACACCTCACTAGCCACTCCCTTCGTAGCCAGAAGTGCCAGCAGGATATGCTCCGTCCCCACGTAGTGGTGTCCCAGGTTCGATGCCTCCTTCTTCGCATTCTCTATCACTTTCTGTGCGCTTTTCGTGTATCCCTTATGCATGAGCCAACCTCCAAAATCTATTCTTACTCAACTTTTACATTCGACAATTCCCTTTTTCCTATCACTTGCGGGAATGCAGTGCAAAATATAACATCAATATCAGCATCAGGACGCAGAATGTCCCCATGATAGCCAGAACATACCCATAACTCTCCATCTTCTCCTCCAGAGCGGCAGCCGTGGAAATCTCCCGCTCCCCATTGCTCTGATACCACATCTTCACTTTCTCATAGGATTGCAGAGAACCGGATTCCCGGTCATACAGATAAAATGCCTGCTCTTCCTCCCCATAGATTAACACATAATCCGCTTCCCTGTCACCCTCCTGGGCGTAACAAATAACTTTTTTACCCTCCAGATCTATGGAAATCCGCTCAAATCCCTGGGGAATCTTCTCTGCTTCCGCCTCCCCCACGCATATGGTGGTATTGCCTACCATATACATCTTGCCAGACTTTTGCACCACGTTCACCCAGCTATTCTCGCTGTCCTCCTCCGGGGTGATTTTCTGCACCGT
>CATKZA010000331.1 GCA_949841235.1 uncultured Clostridiaceae bacterium | reverse complement strand
ACCGTAGGTATCCGGCAGCCCGGTAAGAATCTTGCTGTGGCGCATGCGCTTCATCTCCGGCGTGTACACCTCGAACACTGCATCACTGTGGGTCTTGTGATACTGGGTAAATATCTCATGAAGCTTCTCGCTGGGCTTGTAACCATACATCTCGCAGGACTGCTCCGCCATGCGGATGCCGCCGTAGGGCATGAACGCCCGCTTTAGCGGCTTGTCGGTCTGCAGGCCCACCACCTGCTCCAAATCCTTCATCTCCTCGCTGATATATCCCGGGCCGTGGGAAGTGAGAGAGGATACCACATCGGTATCCATATCCAGAACGCCGCCCTTGGCCCTCTCTTCCTTCTGAAGTTCCTGCAATTTGCCCCACAGCCGGTCTGTCGCCTCCGTAGGTCCTTCCAAAAAGGACTCATCCCCATCATAGGGTTTATAATTATTCTGAATGAAATCCCGGACATCAATGCCCTCTTTCCAAAGCCTTCCTGAAAATCCATTCCACTGCGTATATTCCTTCTTCATCTTGCCTTCCTTTCCGTCACCATTCACGGCTAACTCTTTCCACATACAAGTTATTGTTGCGCCTAATCAATATAACACAATATATTGTAAAAGCCAATAGTAAATGTTTCCCATTTTATATATGATGAAAATCTAGTGTTACTATTCACGGCGATTTCTGAAAAAGGCTAGAATCGTTGTGCTTGCACATAAGAATCTAGCAATTTTCCAGAAATCAGCTGTGGAGGCTGTTCTAAACACATAAGTAAAACAAAAACTGCTGATTTTGCAGTTTTCTGACAGCTTGCTGGCAGGTTTTACGCATGTTGTTTAGAATAGCCGTGAATAGTAACACTTCAGCACCCCCAGCAATTCCTCTGGCTGATGGATCACATGGGCAGGGTTCAGGCTTCGCAGAAACTCCTCCTCCCGAAATCCCCAGGTCACAGACACGCAGGGCAGCCCGGCATTCTTCGCCGTGGCGATATCCACATCGGAATCCCCCACATAGAGAGCCTCCTCCCGTGGCACCTCCAGCAGACGCATGGCTTCAAGAACCGAATCCGGTGCCGGCTTTCTGGCAATCCCTTCCCGCTCGCCGATGGCCACCTTGATTTTGGGAAAATAGGCTCTCGCCAATTCCTTCACCGCCGCATCCGCCTTATTGGACACGATGGCCATGGAAATCCCGCGCCTCTCCAGTTCTTCGGTTAATTCCAGGATTCCCGGATAGGCGCAAGTCTTTTCCCTGCAATGCTCCAGATAATAACTGCGGAAATCCTGAAAAACCTGTTCCACCACCTCTTCGGAAGTCCCCGCTGGCACCGCCCGCTCAATCAGATTATGAATCCCATTTCCCACAAACTGCCGCACCTCCTCCAAGGTCCTCCCTGGCAAGCACTTCCCATCCAAAGCCACATTCAGACTATCCTTCAAGTCCTCCAGCGTATCCAGCAGTGTGCCATCCAAATCAAATATAATCGCTCTCTTCATTATAAAACCTCGTTTCCAAAACTGACATTCTTCCTTGAAATAGGCAGTGATGCCTTTCAGTACTATCACCACTGTAAAAGCGACCCTGTCTGCCATGTGTTCTTACATTCCTAATCACCTAATGTTCCATGTTATCATAATATGAAGGAGACGGCAACATGGAACAAATGCGAAAAATTTAGAAATATTGGTTTCTCTCCATGAAATTTTCGGCAAAATCATCCGATATAATAGTTACAGGTTGTGAATAGTAGCGGAAAAATTGCAGAAAACAGGCACATAGTTACTATATGGATTATTCAGGTCTTTGGGCACCACGATCCCATATGGCATGTGCAGAAACGAGGTTCTTTATGAATTATAATATTAGCGCCAGCACCTTTCGGGGATTTGGCTTTCTCAAAACTGTAACCGACAGCAGAGCAAAGAGCATGGAGAAACTTTCCAGCGGATATCGGGTCAATACCGCCAGCGATGACTCCGCCAGGTCTGCCATGTCATCCATCATGCGGGCGCAGATTCGTGGATTGGATCAGGCCAACAGAAATTCAGACCATGCCATCGAGCTCTTGAACTCTGCCGAGAGCGGATTAAGCGAGATCACATCCATCCTGCAAAGAATCCGGGAACTGAGCGTTCATGCCGCCAGCGATGTGAACACGCCGGAGGACAAACTGGCATCCCAGGAGGAGGTAGACCAGTTATTGGATGAGATTGACCGCATTGCGAAATCCACAGAATACAATAAAATCAAACTGCTCAACAATGAGGGCAGCGCTGAAAATACCAAGAGGGGGCTGGCTGCCGTGGTTGGCGCCCAAAATAGTACCCCGGATGGCAAATTGTCAGAGCGACCCAACATCTGGGACGTGATGAATCCTTCCACGGGAGGATATGGCAACTCCACCATCCATAATGGAAATGCAGGGTCTCTGCCCATATATTCCGAGAAGTCGGAATTCCGAACACCTACTTCTGCGGAACAAAAGAATGTTTACATAAATTTTAGCATCAGTGGTGTGGGAGCATATTCTGGCGATCTCTACGACGCTGCCGGAAACAAGTTGGGAAGCGTCACCGCCGGAGCGCAGGCAACGGTGGATTCTCCTACCAATGCCATTCTGCCGGAAAACAAGCAGATCATTGCCCCTCCCGCACCCTATACCCAAAAAAGCAACGGCTCCGCTGGCGTTTGGGAAAAGCCAGGTGTTCCCACCCCGACCGCTCCATATTCAAAAACATCGTACAATAACATTTCTAATATACCTTCCGGTTCCAGTGCCGTATACGGAAA
>CATKZA010000330.1 GCA_949841235.1 uncultured Clostridiaceae bacterium | reverse complement strand
CTGAACAGCATGCACCGTTTCAGTGTTTTCCTTAGAGGCACGCTTTCGCTACCGCTCATAACGCCACGATACATAGCGAGACAAAAAACGTCTCGCAAGTATCGGCGATTCGCGAGTGCCTCTGACGAAAAACACATGAATACGGTTGCATGGTGTGAGTTATCGGAGAGGCACATAAATCAAACATCGAAACCGCAAGGCAATTAGTTCCCTCCGAAATCCGTAACGTTGCAAGGCGTGTCCAAGATTTCTTTTTCGGATGCCTTCACATCATTCAGGCAAAAAACACTTCGAAATTATTAGCACAGTCTGCAAAGATACAAGTTTCTGGCAGATAACAAGAAATTATCCTTACTCTATTTGACCGTGAATAGTAACTTTTGATCGTTACTATTCACGGCTGTCTTTTTTCATGCGATAGACCCTCTGCCTTCGGCATCGTGTCTACACTCCGTTTCGATCCGTGCTAAACAGACATGCAAGCACGATGAGGATGGCTATTTTTTGGAATTAACTTTGAATAGTAACAAATTTTCACATTCTTTTCACAGGGAAATTCTTGCTTTTCTTGCTATTAGCATTTATACTGAACTAATATATGCGAATCTGTTAGTTTATGGCATAACATCATGCCGGGGACAATGGTGGCGCTTATATGACAGAATTTGTAACGTATGAAATAATTGCAATTTAGTGAAAATAGATAGCAGTGAGGAGGAACGTCGTGGATAACAACAATAAGATAGAAGGACCTGATAAAAAAAATACAAAAAAGGGGATTCTCATCTGCCTTGGGGCGGCCATGGGAATCTTTCTGCTGTTTTCATTTGCCTTCGGGCAGCTGCGAAATGCTTCCAGCAAGGAGATTAGTTATGACCAGTTTCTTGACATGTTGGAGAGAGGGGAGATTGAGTCGGTGGTCATCAATTCTGCGGAGATCAAGATCACTCCCAGGCAGCAGGGAAATGCCCTGTATCCGGTGACTTACTATACCGGGCTTTTTGTGATGGACGAGCAGCTGATTGCCCGTCTGGAGAATGCAGGGGTGAAATTTTCCAGGGATACCTCGGACAGCAGCAACAGTCTGGGCTATATGATTCTGACCACGCTGATCCCCATTCTGCTCCTGTGGGGAGGCTTTTTCCTGGTATTCCGCATGATGTCCAAGAATGGCGGCGGCATGATGGGCGTGGGAAAGAGCACTGCCAAGATGTACGTGCAGAAGAAGACCGGCGTTCTGTTCAAGGATGTGGCGGGACAGGAGGAGGCTATGGACTCCCTGTATGAATTGGTGGATTTCCTGCACAATCCCGGAAAATATACGGATATCGGGGCAAGGCTGCCCAAGGGGGCGCTTCTGGTCGGCCCTCCGGGTACGGGAAAGACACTTCTTGCCAAGGCTGTGGCAGGGGAGGCTCAGGTGCCGTTCTTCTCCCTGTCAGGCTCGGATTTTGTGGAGATGTTTGTGGGCGTGGGAGCGTCCAGAGTTCGCGATTTATTTAAGCAGGCTCAGCAGATGGCGCCCTGCATCATTTTTATAGATGAGATTGATGCCATTGGAAAGAGCAGGGACAGCCGCTATGGCGGGGGGAATGATGAGAGGGAGCAGACATTGAATCAGCTGCTCTCGGAGATGGATGGCTTTGACAGCTCCAAGGGGCTGGTGATTCTGGGAGCCACCAACCGCCCGGAGGTGCTGGATAAGGCATTGCTTCGCCCGGGACGTTTTGACAGAAGGATTATCGTGGAGAAGCCGGACTTGAAGGGGCGTATTGACGTGCTGAAAGTGCATTCCAAGGATGTGCTGATGGACGAGTCCGTGGATTTTGAGGATATTGCTCTGGCAACCAGCGGTGCCGTGGGGGCTGACTTGGCCAATATGATTAACGAGGCGGCCATTATGGCGGCTCGCAGCGGGAGAAGGGCCGTGAGCCAGCGGGATTTGTTTGAGGCGGTGGAGGTTGTGATTGCCGGCA
This sequence comes from uncultured Clostridiaceae bacterium, assembly GCA_949841235.1. Classification (GTDB taxonomy): domain Bacteria; phylum Bacillota; class Clostridia; order Lachnospirales; family Lachnospiraceae; genus Butyribacter. The sequence goes on along the minus strand of CATKZA010000330.1, from coordinate 828 downwards.
AGGAGAAGAAGGACCGCATCCTTGGAAAAGAGGAAAAGCGGATCGTGGCATACCACGAGGTGGGACATGCGCTGGTGACGGCGCTGCAGAAGAATGCGGAGCCGGTGCAGAAAATTACCATCGTGCCCAGGACCATGGGGGCGCTGGGCTATGTGATGCAAGTGCCGGAGGAGGAAAAATACTTGATGAGCAAGGAGGAGCTGCTCACCAGAATCATTACCCTCTATGGCGGCAGGGCGGCGGAAGAGCTGGTGTTTGATTCTGTGACCACCGGGGCATCCAATGATATTGAGAAAGCCACGTCCCTTGCCAGATCCATGGTTACCCAGTATGGCATGACGGAGCGCTTCGGGCTGATTGGCTTGGAATCCGTGGAGAGCAAGTATCTGGATGGAAGGACGGTGCTTAATTGCGGCGATGCCACGGAGGCGGAGATTGACCGGGAAGTGATGAAGATTCTGAGAGAATGCTATGAAAAGGCGAGGGAACTGCTCTCCCAGGACAGGGACACCCTGGATCAGCTGGCAGACTATCTTTATGAGAAGGAGACGATTACCGGCAAGGAATTTATGAAGATATTCCGCAGGGCCAAAGGTCTGGAAGAGCCGGAGGGGAATCACTACGATGCTCTGATTCTGGACGTGGATGGCACGCTGGTCAATTCTTCCAAGGTGATTACGGAAGCGACTAGGAATGCCATTATTGATGCCCAGAAGCGGGGGAAGGTGGTGGCGATTGCCACGGGAAGACCTATAGCGGGCATACGCCATACGGTTTCGGAGATTGCCTTGGAGAAGCATGGTGGATATGTGATCGCCAATAATGGCA
>CATKZA010000329.1 GCA_949841235.1 uncultured Clostridiaceae bacterium | reverse complement strand
ACTTCATACAGCCTGAGATATTCCTTTTCATCCATCAGAGATAGACCCTGCACCTTCCTTTTGTCAAGCAATATCTGATACCGTTTTCTTTTTTCTTCACTGCGCTTTTTGAACACATCTGCGCTTTGTTTAAGGGTATTCACAAACTCGCCCAGTTTTTCGAGCCTGGTCAAATCATCCCCCTCCGTATCAAATATTGTTTTGGAATATCTATTCCGCTGCGGGACAAGGCCATCCTTAATCTCATCTTGCTCCACAGCAGTCAGAATAAAGCATTCCAGATCCCTCATCTGATCGTTAATATAATTTATCAGCGTAGAGCCATCAAAACCAAAAGATCCTGCCATCTTATAGTCTACTAGCAATACCTCAACCTGTTTCTCGTATATTTTCTCTAAAAACTCTTCCCTAGTGCCACACCCATCCAAAAGAATCAAATCCACATCCTCATACCGGCGCTTCAGTTTTTTCTTATAATTTTCAAACTGGGTTGGCTTGTCATCAATATAGCCTATCCTATACATAATTTCCTCCAAAACATACGCTTGCTTTAAAACCTTTACGCAAGATTTTGTTTTCTGATAAATTTATAGTTCCATTATACTCCAGTACGGTACGATTTACAATCCACATTCCCATTCCGGTTCCATCCTCATCCCTGCTTTCTCCAGGAATGCCCCTATCGCTTTCAAAAGCCTCCAGAATCAGTTCCGGCCGCTTTTTATACTTTGGCGTCAGCCCCCACCCAGTATCTTCATAATATAGGATAAAGCCCTCTTCCCTTTTTTCTATCTTTATCTTGATTTCCTTTACCTCCAATATCTGTTCATTTTCACGCTCAAATGAAACAAGGCTGTTGGATATAAAATTGCTGATTACATTTTCAATATCAAAGGCAAAGCATTTGAACCAAATGTCCTCATCACAGAATGATATCAGCCGGATTCCACTTCTATCCAGTATTTCCCCCCATGTCTCCAGAAACTCCTCCAAAACCTCCTTTATGTTGCAACGATTTCGCTTCCTCTTATCTTTGCGAATAGATTCAATCGTTACGCCAAACCAAGAAGCAAAATGTTTTTTAAAAACAATGGCCTGCTGAATATTTTGAAATGCCTCTTCGCTATCTTGGTCATATTTGATCGCTTCATATGCGGAATCCAGTTCCTGGCCGATATTATTCATCAGCGTGCGAATCTCATGCATAAACATATTGGCAATAATGCCCGTGGTTGCCAGCGTCTGAAGCATCCTCAATTCATTTTCCAAATCCTGAATCTCCTGCCCTCGTTCTTCGTCATAAGCGTTGATCAGATTCATAACCTCGCCAGGATCTGCAACAGGAGCCGGATTTGTCTTCTCGCTATCCTGCTCTCCATCATCTGCCTTCGCTTCTTTTCCATCCTCCTTCGCCCTATCCTGCTCTTTTTTCCTTTGTTCTTCCTCCCACTTTTTGCGTTCCTCGGCAAGTTCATGCATTTTTTCCCGTTTGGCTTGGAGTTCATCCTTCTCATGGGCATACGCTGCAAGTTTTCTGCCTATCCCCTGCCTGTCCCGTTCAAACTCGCTAATCACAGCAATCAGGATTCTCTTTAACTGCTCAAATCCAGATCCCTCCTGAATGCCATTCCGATTTGCAGCATCCTCGAGATTGCTATTTCTTCTAGATATATTCACCAGGCCGATCATCTGCTCCGAGCCAACACGCCAATTTCCCGTCCCATGGCTCAATCCTGCGGGAGAGCGATTCCTGCGGGCAGATAACTCCAGCCAGTCAAAATCATTGTCACCATATTCCCCATAGGGTCGCACCCTGAAATGATCTCTGTAAATCTTTATCCCGCCAAATTCTTTCGTTAGATTCTTTCTTCCCCGGATATCCCTATAGTAAAATTTTTCAGCATCCTTCTTTGTGTATGAAATTTTGTTAAAATAAAGAACTCCCTCATAGTCCCCAATGAGGTTTTCCACCTCCCCAATCTCTGCAAAAGAAAACTCCATTTGCTTAGGTTTCCCATGAAAATAGGGAAGTTCCTCCTGACCGATATTTGCCTCTCGCAAAATTTGTTCTTCCCCATCCCCAAAGTCAAATTCATTCCTATTGATAAAAATCTCCAATTGCTCCTCTCGAACCTTGAACTTTATCCTATAATCATAGGAATCAATATTAGCACTTAGGATTTTTGCCTCTTCAGCAGAAGTCTCATCACTGAAAAAATAAATATCAAAGTCCTGCACCACATCTGGAGGAAGCAGCGTTTCAAGATGATTTCGCAATCTTTCCATCATCTTGTCGTTCCATTCATCATGCAGGCCGTACAAGCGAAAAACAGTCCCCGTATTTCCCAGATCTAAACTACTGATTCGCTCCCTCATTTCCCGATTGCTCCAAGATTCGACTTGAGCATAACCCAACAATGTGTCATCTGCATCAAATAACTGCGCCTTGACATCTGAAAGATTTCTATTTCCATTAAAATCATCCCAGTTAACCAACCACTCAAGACCACCCCTCTCGGATATGGTCAGCATTTCACAGCGATCCGATATACGGTCAAGAGCAAATCTTCCAATTCCCTTTGCCCCGGTCTGAATGCGATTTCCCGCTGTTTTGAATGCAGTCTTTTTAGAGGAATTGCCAATGGTCATCCAATGGTCACGTAGCACTTCTTCCTCCATGCCACAGCCATTATCAATCAGAGTAATGCAATTTTCAGATGCGCTATAATACAGACAGAACACTTTTGCATCTGCATCGTACGCATTCTTCACAATCTCCAGAACAGCACCTTCCAATTTAGATACA
>CATKZA010000328.1 GCA_949841235.1 uncultured Clostridiaceae bacterium | reverse complement strand
GAGCCCGGAGGGTAAAGGCCCTGGGTTGCCCGATTAATCAGCTTGGAATTTTCCTGGGAGGCATTCACCAGCTCCTCCCAGTTCTCTTTCACATGATTGGGGTCATATGCGGGCTTGGACACCATGGCCAAGATTTTCCCGGTGGATGGCTCCATTGCCACCACCGCTCCCCTGTGGCTTCCCAAGGCATCGTAGGCAGTCTCCTGAAGTTTTGCATCCAGCGTGGTCACTACCTGATCTCCGGGACTTTTCTCCCCCCGGAAGGTATTTACCAGACGGCCCAGCGGATTGAGATGGGACGTGAGCAGGGGATAGCAGTATTCCCTCTCTATGCCCGTCATGCTATTGCTGTCCCTGCCCACCACATGGCAGAACATCTTTCCATAGGGGTAGACCCTGGCATCATGCCCGTCACGATCTGTCCTAGTCTCAGCCAGCACTTTTCCATCACTGGACAGAACTTTCCCCTTCTGCACCTTCTTCGCCAACACTTCCTGACGCTTGTTGTAAGGATTATTGATGATTTTCTGGCTCTTTGCCACCATGAAATACGTCAGATACCACGCCATGCAGAGAAACACTGCCGCCATGGTATAGGTCAGTATGAGAATCTGCCCATTCCCCCTGCCCTCCTCCCTGCGGAGACCCTCCTGCTCCCTGCGGGAAATCATCCTACCTCTTCCTTGCCCTTCTAATGGCCTTCTTCTCCCTTCCGCCTGGCTCTTGCGCACTCTCAATATTCTCCTCCTCTCGGCAATTCAGCACATACATTCCCTGAATGATGCAAAATAATATGGTGGTGCTAATCACGGAACTTCCCCCGTAACTCACTAAGGGCAGGGTAACTCCCGTGGAGGGGATGAATTTCGTGACGCCCCCTATGGTCAGAAATACTTGGAAAATATATTCCATGGCCAGCCCCAGAGCCGTCAGCTTATAGAACCGACGACGCATTTTCAGGGCAATATTTACAAACATGACGAAACAGCTAATTTCCACCAGAATAAGGCAGATGGCGAAAAATGCCCCCAGTTCCTCGCTAATGGCCGCAAAGATAAAGTCGCTGTCCGCCACCGGAATCTTCGTGGGCAATCCCTCCCCCAATCCCATGCCGAACCAGCTGCCGGTACCGATGGCAAAAAGGGATTGAGCCACCTGAAATCCTGCGCCATCTATGGTTCCCCAGGGATCCTGCCACGCCGTCACCCTGGTTTGCACATGGGAGAACAGAAAATACGCCACCACCGCCGCCACAGAGCCAGCTCCCAATCCCAGTGCCAGATAGACGGCCTTCTGGCTGGCCACATACAGTATCGCCAGAAAGGTCACATAATAAATCAATGCCGCACCCAAATCCTTCTCCGCCACCAGAATCAGCACATGCGCCCCCGCCAGCGCGCCAGTCTTTACCACGTCTTTCCAGTAGGTTGACTTTGCCAGAAAGGCCGCCACGAAAAACACATAGATAATCTTGACAAACTCCGAGGGCTGTACTGCGAAGCTTCCAATCTTAATCCAGTTCTTGGCGCCGTATACGGTCTCTCCAATCACCAGCACCACCCCCAGCAATGCGATTCCCACCGCCGCATAAACGTACCCATATCTGTCAAAGTGTTCACAACGCTCGATGATCAGCGGGATAAAAAGCCCCGCCACCGCAATCACTGCCGCAAAGATCATCTGGCGGATCACGCTGTCCTGGCTGATTCTCCCGATCATGACAAATCCAATCATCAGCAGCATAAGCATATTGTTGAGAACGATTTTTGACGCATTCCTGTATACATAAATATACGCCTTGTTGATAAACAGCAGCAAAGCCAGCTGCAGCCCATACAATAAAAGTATCTTCCAATCCAGGCTATTGAGAAAAAGCACCAGAGCGCAGATCGCATGAATGGTGTACATAATCTTATTCTGCCTGCGATATACCTTCTCCTTCCTGTCCATATTGCTCCCCAGAAACACCGAAAAGCAATGCCAAGTATACACAGCGAAAAGGATAATGATAATATACTTGGAGGATTCCACCAATATGGAGTGAATCACGCCAATCACATCCATATCCCCAAAGATGTCTATCAGCTTTCTCGCCGCTTCTGATTTATCCAATCCCTTCAACGTCCTTGCCTCCTGTCAATCAATTCCCAAACTCCAATGCCCCACATGGCAGGATACAGGCATTGCGCCCGCCATGATGTCCCTGACCCGGGCGGGACTCTCGTCCACAAAGTCCCAGCGAACCCGGCGCACGGACAGCCTGTCCCACTGCTGCCTCCCAAGCATCAGCGGCTCCTCCTGATATATGACATTGTAGCAGTACCTGCAATAATTTCTGGAAAAAAACCGCCTGCCCTTCTGATCCTCAAAGAAAATATTTCGAGTGCCGTCCTCCCGGCACAGGCATTTCCCCGTATTGGCCAGCATGCACTGGGCGGTAACCATCAGCGGCAGGCATCCATACACCACCAGTTCGCTGCTCTCCAGGAAGGATAGTCCAGCCAATTCCTTCCCCGTCAGTTCCAGAGGCAGGGTAAACTGCCCCACCCCCTCCTTTCTCCAGAACGCCGCACTGCCCTCATTCATCACATACATAGGATAGTCAAGCACCGCCTTCTGCCGCGGCACCTGCCGCTCCTCCAGAAAGCGGAGGGATTCCCAATTCCGCACCAGATACGCACCCCAGGGCAATGCCAGAAAGTTCTCTTCCATCTGTTCCGCCCTCTCCCACTGTGTCCAGATGCCCTTCCTGAATATGCGGGGCATGGCCAGGCAAGGCTCCTTCCCCCTCCCCGTTATCTTCTCCCA
>CATKZA010000327.1 GCA_949841235.1 uncultured Clostridiaceae bacterium | reverse complement strand
GTGGGCCACGCAGACCTGGTACAGGCCAAGGACGGCAGCTGGTGGGGGGTATGCCTGGGAATCCGGCCAATCACCTACCCCTACAAGCACAATCTGGGGCGGGAGACCATGCTATTTCCCGTCACCTGGGATGAGGGCGCCTTTCCCATCCTGGCCACCCGGGGCATCTTAGAGGAATCTTACCCCGCCCCCTCCTTTGCTCGGGGCGACTCCCAATCCCCGGATTTTCTGGATGATTTTTCCGGGGATGCCTTAGACTTCTCATGGAATTTTCTCTACCAGCCGGAGGATTCCCTGTGGCGGCTGGGGGAATTGGACGGCTGCCATGGGCTGATTCTGCAAGGAAACGCCAATCCCCTGTCCTCCGCGGACACCGTGGCATGGCTGGGCCGACGGCAGGAACACCACCTGTGCACCGCCACGGCGACGCTGCACTTTCCCTGCGCAAATCCGGGAGAAGAGGCCGGCATGACCATCTATATGAACAACAGGCACCACTACGATATCGCCCTCACCAGGCAAGATGAACAGAACTATCTAATCCTGCGCAGGCAAATTGGCAGTCTGGCATCCACAGAGCATATGGTTGCGATCCCAAAGCATGAAATCACATTGCGCCTTTCTGCCACGAAGGAAACCTACCGTTTTTCTTACAGCATGGACGGAGAGCATTTCCTATCGCTGGGGCAGGGAGAATGCGATTACCTCACCACGGAAGTGGGGGGACGGTTTACCGGGAACTATATCGCCCTCTACGCCACCGGAAACGGCCAGCCATGCCACTGCCCCGCTCTCTTTTCCCGGTTCCATTACCAGGCGGGGGAGCAAGTACATTGACCTGCGCCGGGACACTGAATTTTCAAGGAGGCAAATATGGAGGCATTATATCTGCAATATTTCACTGACGACAGCGAGTTCCCCTTCTATATCCAATACGGGTACCATGATGCGGATTTGAAAATGCATACCCACGGGGACTTCAGCGAACTGGTGATTGTCTTCGGGGGTACTGCCATGCACACCGTCAATGAAGATTCCTACTTCATTAAGAAGGGAGACGTGTTCGTCCTGGGAGACGGCGTGAGCCACGGCTACCGGGAGACCCACCAGCTGCAAATCTGCAATATCATGTTCCGGCCGGAACACATCCTCTTCCCGGGGGATGTGCGAAAGCTTCCGGGATTCCACGCCCTCTTCGTCATCGAGCCATACCTGACAGGCAAAAAGGAATTTCAGAGCCATCTCTCCCTGCAGCTGGAGGATTGCGAGCAGATTCACCACCTCACAGACCTGATGCTCCGGGAATACCAAGCCACCGAACCGGGGAAGGAGACGCTGCTCACCTCCTATTTTATGATACTGGCAACCACCCTCTCGCGACTATATGCCTTGCCGGCAAGGCAAAAGGAACCCTCCCTGCTCAATATCGCCAAATCCGTCTCCTATATGGAGAGCAATTTCACAGACCCCCTCACCGTGGAAGAAATAGCCGCAATCTCCAGCCTCTCCCCCAGGCACTTCTCCCGGCTCTTCGCCTCCTCCTACCACACCACGCCGGGAAACTACATCCTCTCCCTGCGGATGCAGCATGCAGGGGGACTGCTGAAAAACACCACCCTGTCCATCGCCCAGGTGGCATTCCAATCCGGCTTCAACGACAGCAACTACTTTTCCCGGCAATTCCGCAAATTCTACAGCATATCCCCCAGGGAATACCGAGAGGGGCGCATCATTCCCCATGAATAGGCAGCATCAAATCTTCTCTTTGAATGGCTTTGGAATCATGAATCTTCCTTCATTGCGGCAAAATTTGTCCTTTCTGGCATTTTCTGCTATAATGGAACTGTTTTCCGTGTCCGGCCTGCGGACACAGATAGCAGAAATTTCAAGAGACAGTGCAAAATAATGTAATTTATTTCACTTGCAATCTAATGAAGAATGGAGGATTCATATGAGCAGCACGACCCTTGGCCTTTTATTGGTCATCATCGCCTATCTGGCATTAATGATTGTCATAGGCTTTCTTTATTCCAAGAAAAACAACGACGTGAAGGATTTCTATCTGGGGGGAAGAAAACTGGGTCCTCTGGTCACCGCCATGAGCGCAGAGGCATCCGACATGAGCAGCTGGCTCCTGATGGGGCTGCCGGGACTTGCCTACATAGGCGGCATCGCCGACCCTGCCTGGACTGCCATCGGCCTAGGCATAGGCACATACTTGAACTGGCTCTTTGTGGCAAAACGGCTCCGCCGCTATAGCGCCAAGATCAACGCCATCACGATTCCGGACTTTTTCTCAAAGAGATATCAAGATAAGAGCCGCATCCTGCTGGCGGTTTCCGCATTGATTATCGTCATATTTTTCGTTCCCTACACCGCATCCGGCTTCGCTGCCTGCGGCAAGCTTTTCGGAACCCTGTTCGATATCCCCTATGTGCCGGCCAGGATTGTCAGTGCCATCATCATCGTGGCATACACTGCCCTGGGAGGATTCCTGGCGGCAAGCACTACAGATTTGATTCAGAGCATCGTCATGACGATAGCCCTGGTCATCGTAGTGATCTTTGGCGTTTCCCTGGCAGGGGGCTTCGGCAATGTCATCGGCAACGCCCAAGACCTGGCGGGATACCTGAGCATGACCGCCACCCACACGCCAGAGGGTTCCAGCCCCTACAGTATGCTGACCATCGTATCCACGCTGGCATGGGGTCTGGGTTACTTCGGCATGCCCCATATTCTATTGCGGTTCATGGGCACGGAAGACGAGAATAAGCTCACCCTCTCCAGAAGAATCGCTACCATCTGGGT
>CATKZA010000326.1 GCA_949841235.1 uncultured Clostridiaceae bacterium | reverse complement strand
AGCAAGTATCAGGCGTGAGCGTGGTGGCATCTTTGAAGTCGCCTTTGGATTTCGGCCTGCTTAAGAAGTGCATCCAATTAGAGATGGAGCGCTATGGATGCATGAGGGTTCGCTTTACGAAGCCTGATGCCAGGGGAGAGGTAAAGCAGTACATTGTAAAAAAAGATAGCAGGGACATTCCCATCAAGGATTTGTCCGGCATGTCCATGGCGGATGCGGACAGGCTGATGCAGCAGTGGGCCTATGAGACCTTTGACGGGGATGACATTCCCATGTGCGATGTGTCAATGATGAGGCTTCCGGAAGGATACAATGGCTTTTTCGTCCACATGGACCACAGGCTCATTGATTCCTGCGGCATCGTGGTGATGATTAACGATGTGATGCAGCTCTATACCCATTATCGGTTCCATTCGGACTATCCTGCGGATTTGGCGGATTATGAGAAGGTTTTGGAAAAGGATTTGAAGAGGGCAAGCAATGAGAAGCGTTTTGCCAAGGACAAGAAGTTCTGGGACGACCAGCTGGATGCGCTGGGAGAGCCGCTGTATTCGGATATTCAGGGGCCTGCTGTCCTAGAGGAGGCAAGGAAGCGGCATGGCAATCAGAAATTGCGGGCGGCAGATATCGAACTGAAAAATCTCTTCGTGGAGGTGAAGGATTATTATTTGGAGCCGGAGCCTACGAGGAATCTCATGGATTTCTGCATGAACCACCAGCTGTCCATGACCAATCTTTTGCTGCTGGGCATCAGAACCTATCTGTCCAAGGTTAATGACGGGCAGGAGGATATTACGATTCAGAACTTCATTTCAAGACGTTCCACCCACGACGAGTGGACTTCCGGAGGCAGCAGGACGATTATGTTCCCGTGCAGGACGGTGATTGCGCCGGAGACGGATTTTCTGTCAGCGGCCTATGAGATTCAGAACGTGCAGAATAAGATATACATGCACAGCAATTATGACCCCGCATTGATCGAGGAAGAGATGAGGAAGCGTTATCATACGCCGGAAAATACCACCTATGAGAGCTGCTACCTCACATACCAGCCCATGCTGGTGAAAATGGATAATCCCCATCTGGTAAATCTCTCCCAGCATTCCAAGTGGTTTGCCAACGGCGCGGCTACCAAGAAGATGTACCTGACGGTGTCCCACACGGAGCATGGCGGGATGAATTTTTCCTATCATTACCAGACGGCAGATCTGGGGGAGCATGATATGGAACTTCTGTATTACTATATGATGCGCATTTTGTTCAAGGGCATTGCCGAGCCGGATATGAGCATCGGGGAGATTATGGAAACTGTATAAGGTGCAAAGATAAGGGATGTCTGCGGTGGCGGCATGATTAGAAGTGTGTAAGGGGCCTGAACATAGAACAGAGCCTAACGGAACGAAGATATTAGAAGATATTATATATAGAGGAGGAGAAAAATGACGCAGGAAATGGAATTTAAGACGATTGTAGCCCAGTATTGCCAGGTGAAGCCGGAGGAGATGAAGGATGAAATGAGGTTTCGGGAGGATTTGGGATTTAGTTCCCTGGATTTCATGTCTTTTCTGGGAGAATTGGAGGATACCTTTGACGTGGAACTGGAAGAGGAGGATGCGCTGAAGGTTCTCACTATTGGCGAGGCGTTGGATTTGATGAAGAAATTGCAGGAGGAGGGGTAAGAGCATGGGAAAACTGATTCGTGATATTCTGGAAGAGAGCGTGGAGAAATTTTCTGAGATTACGGCTGTCAAGTGGCTGAAGAAGAAGGAGATTCTGGACAGAAGCTATCGGGATATGATGGATAATGCGCTGGCGGTTCGGAAGGGAATGTTTGCTGAGGGCTTTCAGGGGAAGCATATTGCCCTGATCGGCACCAGTTCCGTGGAGTGGATCGAAAGCTATCTTGGGATCATCACGGGAAATACGGTGGCGGTGCCTCTGGATGCCGGACTCCCGGAGGAGGATTTGATTGACTTGATTAACCGTTCGGACTCGGAGGCACTCTTTTTGAGTCCTAGGAATCAAGGGCTCTTGCAGGGCATTCTGACTTCCTGTCCCAAGCTTCGGAAGGTTTGGATGATGCAGGAGGAGGCACTGGATGCTCCTGAGGAGAAGGTGGCATCTCTGGCGGATTTGAAGGCGGCTGGCCGGAAGAGTGACATGGATGGAGAGAGGCCGAACCCGGAGGATGTGGCTACCATCATCTTTACATCGGGAACCACGGGAAAGAGCAAGGGCGTGATGCTGACCCAGAGCAACCTGGCGGAAAACGTGATTTCTGTGGATTATACCTCGGATCCCGGCACCATCCTTCTCAGCGTGCTTCCCATCCACCATGCATTCTGCCTGGTGATGGACTGGCTCAAGGGATTTTCCTTAGGAACGACGATCTGCATCAATGACTCTCTCCTGCACATGGTGAGGAATATGGGGATTTTCAAGCCGGAAGTGATGCTCATGGTTCCCATGATGATTGAGACCATCTATAAGAGGCTGGCCAGCGTGGATGCCGCCATTCCCAAGAAGGCGGTGGCAGATCAGGTGTTTGGCGGGAAGTTGAAAATCATATTCACTGGCGGAGCCCATCTTGACCCCTATTATATTGACCAGTTTGCAGAATATGGCGTGGAAGTCCTGGAGGGGTATGGCATGTCAGAGTGCTCTCCCGTCATCAGCAATAATACGGTGGACGTTCACAAGGCGGGATCCATCGGAAAACCCCTTGCCAATGTAGAGGTCAGGTTTGAAAATGGGGAGATTCTCGTGCGGGGCAGCAGCGTGATGAAGGGATATTACAAGATGCCGGAGG
>CATKZA010000325.1 GCA_949841235.1 uncultured Clostridiaceae bacterium | reverse complement strand
ATCGCTGAGAGACTGGGGACATATCTGACGCGGATGGGCTATACCCATGTGCAGCTCCTTCCTGTGATGGAGTATGCTTCTGAGGATTCCCTGGGATATGAGACGGAAGGGTATTTCGCTCCCACGGCCAGGTATGGCACTCCCCAGGACTTCATGTATTTCGTAGACCATATGCACCAGCAGGGAATCGGCGTGATCTTGGACTGGGTGGCAGTGAGGAAATATCAGAGAGAGGGCAGGGATGCCAGTGGCTTCCTTGTGGAAAATGCCCTGTTCTGGAAGGAGCGTTTTCATGTGGACGGGCTGCGGGTGACGGGAATGGAATCCATTCTGCGGCTGGATTATGGAAAGCCGGAAGGAACGTGGCTTCCCAACCAGTATGGTGGCAACGAGGATTTGGAGGGAGCGGCTTTCCTCCGGGAACTGAGCAGGAAATTCCATGAAGCGGCAGATGGCGCCATCCTGATTGGGGAAGATGCTTCTTCCTATCCCAAGGTGACGGAGGAGATCGGCGATGACGGGCTGGGGTTTGATTTGAAATGGAATGGCGGCTGGACAGGAGATTTTCTGGAATATATGAGAATCGACCCGCTGTTTCGGAAGGGCAGCCATGGAAAGCTGATTGATGGGATGCTCTATGCATACTGCGAGCGGTTTGTGCTGATGTTTTCCCACAACCAGTCCGCAGACGGCATCAAGGGGATGCTGGCGGCAATGCCGGGGGATTTGCCTCAGAAGTTTGGGAATCTCCGGGTGGCTTTGGGATATATGATGCTCCATCCTGGCAAGAAGCTGCTTTTTGCGGGACAGGGATTTCAGGAGAACCAGCAGTGGGATGCCGGGGAAGACCCTTCCTGGGACGAGCTGGGGAAGAAGGAATTTGTTGGCTTGGGGAAATATATTAGGCAGTGGAACCATTTTTATCGATCCCATCCCGCACTGTATGAGCAGGACTGCCAGGAGCAGGGGTTTGAGTGGATCAGCTGCATGGACGCAGACCACAGCATTATTGCCTTTCTCCGCAGGGCCGGGGAGGGAGGGGAGGAATTGCTGGCAGTGTGCAATTTCACTCCCGTGCTTTATGAGAATTTCCGGGTAGGGGTGCCTTATCCCGGGTCTTTCAAAGAAATATTCAACAGTGACAGCACATTTTTCGGGGGTACGGGCGCTACCAATTCCCGCAGCATCCTTTCCAAGGATGTGGGATGGGATGGCAGGGAGCATTCCATCTGCATTGACGTGCCTCCTCTGGGAATCAGCGTATTCCAGTGTAGTCCGGGGAAGGGGGAAGAAGAGTGAGCGTAGAAGAGACAAGTTTTCTGATCGAGTATCTCCTTTCCCAGAGAAATGTGATGCTGGACGGATTGAAGACGATTTTATTTGCAATCCTTGTCTATATTGTGGGCAGGCGCATTGTCAAGATCTGCCTGAAACTGACTGACAAGTGGATGAAGAAGAGGGAGATGGATCTGGGCGTGCAGAATTTCGTCATGTCCTGTGCCAAGATAGGATACCATGCGATCTTGATTTTTATCGTGGCGGGCATCCTGGGGGTGGGAGCGACCGTGGCGGCGGTGGCAGCTTCTGCGGGGCTGGCCGTGGGGCTGGCGCTGCAGGGCAGCCTGGCCAATTTTGCCGGAGGCGTATTGATTCTCATGATGAAGCCCTTCAAGGTGGGGGATTATATTATTGCGGACGGTGCGGAGGGCACGGTGGAGAGCATTGATATTTTCTATACCAGGGTTTCCACCTCTGACAATAAGGTGGTGGTCATTCCCAATGGCACCATTACCAGTGGCAATATCACCAATACCACCAATGCCTCCAAGCGCATGATGGTGATTGATTTCCGGGTGTCCTACGACACGGATGTGGATGCCCTGCGGGAAGATTTGCTGGCGATGATGGGGGAGGAGCCGCTGCTTCTGAAGGAGGAGCCCATGAGCGTGGTGATTGACCAGCTCTCGCCTGTGAAGATGAAGATGCTGGTAAAGGCTTGGGCGAAAACGGAAGAGTATTGGGATGCCAAGCATCATCTGCTGGAGCAGATGAAGAAGATTTTAGAGGGTTACTATTTACCGTCCAACGAAATTCAAAAGGCGCTGCCGGTAACTGAAAGGGCGGAGCCGTGAACAGTAGTATGGGGGATTCTGAGTAACAGTTCAGCCTTTCGCAAAATTCGAGGATTTTTGATACGATTTTTGTCAAAAATACGAGTTGTGCAGTGCCATTTTGCACGTTTTTTGTGCAAAATGTGTACATCATTAAGGGCTTGTGGGAGGGGAAGGCTTTGTGCTAAAATATACGAATTAGCGTGTTATTTATTGCCATTCTGTATTTTAGAAGGAGATGCATGGCCGTGAATAGCAGAGATTAGAAAATATCGGCGAAAGCAGGTGAGAAGTTTGGTTCAGATTTATCGCACAGATGACCGCATTATCCACGAGGAGGAAAAGATCAGTCCGGGGGCCTGGGTGAATATGGTCAATCCCACGGTGACGGAGGGGGAAGAGATTGCAAGGGAATTGGACATCGATTTGCAGGATTTGCTGGCGGCATTGGATGAGGAGGAGAGTTCCCGCGTGGAATTGGAAGACGGATATACGCTGATTCTGGTGGATATCCCCGCCACGGAGATTCGTCATGATAAGGAGGCGTACAATACGGTGCCTCTGGGCATCATTCTGACCCAGGATATCATTCTCACGGTGTGTACTGACGAGACGCCGGTGCTGCAGGCTTTTGTCAATGGCCGGGTGAAGGAGTTCAGCACGAAGAAGAAGCTGCGCTTCGTCTATCAGATCCTGTTCCGGGTGGCCACCCAGTACCAGTCC
>CATKZA010000324.1 GCA_949841235.1 uncultured Clostridiaceae bacterium | reverse complement strand
ATGAGCGATATGATGTATCCCATTTATGAGGTGGAGAGCCAGTATACGCCATATAATGAAATGTATATGTCGGCGATGGGAACTTCTTTCTGGGATTCGGCATACCAGGGAAATGGCGGAACGGGAGAGGGCGTTTCCGAGGTGACCAATGCCATCGGCTTAAAGCAGGAGATTATTACGAGAGAAGTGCAGTATGAAATTCTGTCCAAATTGGCATCGAATAATAAATTTTCACTGACAGAAGATGAAAAGAAAGAGGCGGAGAAGAATGCCGAGAAGGCAATGAAAGGACTTTCATGGTTCCAGAAGTTCCAGATGGATTTTTCCAAGAAGAGATTGACATCCCTGTTTGAAAAGCGGGCTCTGGCGGACAAGTACCGGGAGAGCAAGCAGGAAGAACTGAATAAGACGGTGAAGAGGGAAGAGGCCATCAAGGATCTGAAGAAGGCTGACTACCGCCAGTATGACGTGCAGTTCTACTATGCGTCAGTCAATGAGACCGATGACGAGGGGAATTCCAAGCCCGTTGCCGCCGATAAGAAGAAATCTTTCGAGGCGAAAATCAATGAGATTGCAAAAAAGGCGAAGAATGGCGATGACTTCACGAAACTTTCTGACGATAAGGACAAGGATGTCACTTTTGAGAAAGATGGGAATTTCGTGGAGAAGGACGGCTGGGAGTATCTTTCCGATGCCAACTTGAAAAAGGTCAAGAAGATGAAGAATGGACAGGTTTCCCAAGCATTTCTGGACGAGTCTTCCGGGTATTACGTAGTTGTGAAGATGATAAATAACAATTCGGAAGAAGCATATAAGACTGCCTGTGACGATGCGGTGAAGACCAAGCAGGAGGAAGCCTTCACCAACTGGTATACCGAGGAGGAGACGAAGCATAAGATCAACATCAACACAGATATCTGGACGGATGTTACCCTTGGCACAGTGACCACCGATATCGTGACGGCAGAGGACTTGAATGACATGAATGAGGATTCCTCAGAAGCCGCTGACGGCTCCAATGAGTAGTTTGCCATTTGGAGGGGATCTGTTGAGAGATTCCCCGATTCATTGGCTTTGATGGAAGAATAGAAAATCGAATAGGGGATTAGTTGCTGGATAACAACGAGGATATTGCAGGACAAGCCGTGTGGAAATTCCATATGGCTTGTATGCGTTAAGAAGGTGCGAAGTCTTTCCAGGCTCGTAAACACCTCGCTGGGAAAGGCTACGATCGCACCTAGGAAGAACGCAGAACCAGCGTTCTTCAAGGTGTAAATATGAGAGGTGTCGTATGCGTTAAGAAGGTGCGAAGTCTTTCCAGGCTCGCAAACACCTTGCCAGGAAAATGGAGGATGATTATGGGAAATGTAAAGAGAGTGTATGTGGAAAAGAAGCGTCCCTATGCTGTGTGTGCCAGGGAATTAAAGGAGGAGGTGACCAGGTATCTGGGCATCGATGCCCTGCAAGAAGTGCGGGTGCTGATTCGCTATGATGTGGAGAACGTGGGCGAGGATACTTACAGGCAGGCATTGGGAACGGTATTTTCCGAGCCTCCCTTGGATGACTGTTATGAAGAATCTTTTGATGAGGGCAGGAACGCCCTGATTTTCTCTGTGGAGTATCTGCCGGGACAGTTTGACCAGAGGGCGGATTCTGCCGAGCAGTGCGTGAAATTGCTGAACGAGAAGGAAAATCCGGTAATCCGCTCCGCTACCACCTATGTGTTCGTGGGAGATATTTCTGAGGAGGATGCGGGGAAGATCAAGGATTACTGCATCAATCCCGTGGATTCCAGGGAGACGGATGAGAGGAAGCCGGATACCTTGGTGCAGGAGTTTGAGGAACCGGCAGACGTGGCTGTCTTTGCGGGATTCAAAGATATGCCGGAGGACGAATTAAAGGAATTGTATGCTTCTCTGGGGCTTGCCATGACCTTCAAGGATTTCCTTCACATTCAGAATTATTTTGCGGGGGAGGAGAAGAGAGACCCCACGGTCACGGAAATTCGCGTGCTGGACACTTACTGGTCAGACCATTGCAGACATACCACCTTCCTGACGGAACTGAAAAATGTGGTCTTCGAGGAGGGATATTATAAGGAGCCGATTCAGAGAACCTATGAGGAATATGAGGCGGCGAGGAAAGAAATCTTTCAGGATAGGCCGGATAAATTCGTGTCATTGATGGATATTGCCCTGATGGCCATGCGGAAACTGAAGGCAGAGGGAAAATTGGAGGATATGGAGGAGTCTGACGAGATCAATGCCTGCTCCATCGTGGTTCCTGTGGAGATTGACGGGAAGGAGGAGGAGTGGCTGGTATTCTTCAAGAATGAGACCCATAACCATCCCACGGAAATCGAGCCCTTTGGCGGGGCGGCTACCTGCCTGGGTGGCGCCATCCGTGACCCGCTGTCAGGGCGGGGCTATGTCTATCAGGCGATGCGCGTGACGGGGGCGGCAGATCCCACTGTATCCATGAAGGATACGCTGGCGGGCAAGCTGCCCCAGAGGAAGATCGTGACAGGGGCGGCACAGGGATATAGTTCCTACGGAAACCAGATAGGCCTTGCCACCGGCCTGGTCAATGAAGTCTATCATCCCAATTACGTGGCACAGCGCATGGAGATTGGGGCGGTGATGGGAGCAGCCCCCCGCCGCAATGTGATTCGGGAAAATAGCGATCCGGGGGATGTCATCATCCTTCTGGGCGGTCGTACCGGCAGAGATGGCATCGGCGGTGCTACAGGCTCGTCCAAAGCCCACACCACCCAGTCCATCGACGTGTGCGGCGCAGAGGTGCAGAAGGGAAATGCCCCCACGGAGCGCAAGATTCAGA
>CATKZA010000323.1 GCA_949841235.1 uncultured Clostridiaceae bacterium | reverse complement strand
AATCTCCCTGACATCCAGAACTCCATCTTCTGGGGCGCATAGGATAACTTCGTCACCGTAGGCATTCTCTCCATTCCCTCCCTCACTTGCTTTCTCGCATCAAACAATCTTCTCTTCACCGTTCCCTCCGGAACCTGCAAAGAACTGCTGATCTCCTGTATGGAGCGGTTCCTGATATAGAACTGCACCAAAATATCCCGATGCATCCCGGACAGTTTGGCAATCACCGCATGCATCCTGGACAGTTCCTCCTCCCGCTCCATGCGGTCAATCACCGACTCCGGCAACAAGGAAAAGATTTCCTTGGAATAGGTTTCCCTGGAATATCGCATCATATCCTGCCAGCCATTCTCCTCCATAGAGCATTCCGCCAAGCCCCGGCTTCTCCTCCTCATGTAGGAGGCATATTGATTTCTCGCCAGCCTCCAATACCACCCATGGAGATAGGCAATCTCCTGATTCCTGCCAAACCCCGACAGCGCCTCGCAGAAGATGTCCTGCGCCAAATCCCTGGCATCCTCCGGATTCCCCAGCCGTTTGTAGCAGAAAAGGTAGGTATTTTCAATCAATTCCTCGGTAAAGAACTCTTTGATTTGCTCTCTCATATCATTTCGCACCCATAACGCACCCGCTATTTCTTGGCAACGTGCACATAATAATGCACGCCATGCGCTTCCCTTCCCTTTCTCACGTAATCCGAGATCTTGTTCATCGACAGAATATCAAAATCCCCCAGCAGGGCAAACAAGTCATTTTCATCCACATAGCAATGGGGAATCCCCTCCTCCAGCCCCTCCTCCTTCACCATGGTAAATCCATCCACAGATTTCTCTTTGTCATAGCAGGGATGATCCTTTGCATTGAAGGTGATAAATGCCTCTCCCCCATCCCTCAGAACTCGGTGAATTTCCTGCAACGCCCTCCTAACGCCATCATAATTCGTGTGATAGATGGTATGAAAACATATGGCGCAGTCAAAGCATTCCCTGCCATAGGGCAGTTCCGTCATGTCCCCCAGGGCGACCTCCATGCCATCTATGCCCCTCTCTTCCATCTGCTTCCTCACGAATGCGACGCTGCTTTCCGATAGGTCTATCCCCCTCACCTGAAAGCCATGTTCCGCAAAGAACAGAGCATGCCTGCCTCTGCCTGTCCCAATATCCAATACCGAGCGGTACTTTCCGATCCAGTCAAGCGCCACAGGGCAAAACTCTTCCGAAATCTCATTCCAGGTACCGGGCCGCACTGCATTCCAGTCCCAGCCCTTGTGCTGTATTTCCGCCATATTCCCATCCTCCCTCTCTCATGACGCAATCATTTTGTCTTATTAGTCGCCACTGTCCCGCCATGGTTCACAAAAATCTATTTTTTTCAATAAAGGCAAAATGCCCGTTGCTATGCTACGGGGCATTTAACTTGAACTATATGGAAAAGGGTGCGAAATCTTTCCAGACTCACACCGCGCATTTACAGTCTTTTCCCCATATTCTCTGCCACCAAGACAAAGTATCCCTTTAATTAATATTTATTCGGATAACGCCTATGAATCAGCCTTTTCCTAATCCTCTCTAGTCTCTGAATCGTCTGTTTATCCATTTCCTCTGCCAGAGTTTTTAAATTGACAAAAGAAACAATTTCCTCTATCGGCTTCTTTTCTCGAAACATTCGATCTAACGATTCTATATCCTCACGTTTAATCTTTCGATATGGTACTGCAAGTTTTTTAAACTCGCTGGGAACCAGTTCACTCACCCCGCCCCCATAATACCTACCTTCGAACTCACATTGCGCCAGTGTCAAGGAATTATAAAAGCAAAATACCAAGCTGTCTTTATCCCATTTCTCATCCAATTGGATATGATAACCAGCATCCGTAGTATAAATACCTGCGCGATTACTGTACACTCTGGGAACGACATGATACCGCTTAAAAAATATCACATCCCCCTTATTCACAACAGGTACTCCATACCATGGAGTCCGATTTGCGCATTTATATCGTTCTTTCAACTTCCTACCACCGATTTCCTCATTTCCCGCCCATTTCAAATAGGATTTCAAACTCTGAGGAATTTCTGTCTCTGCCGTCTTGGACAGATTCAGTAGATAGATCGGTTTTTTTTCCTCCTTCAACTTATTAATAACCTTATCATCAATCAAAATAGTATTTTCCCCAATATACGAGGACTTTTGAAGAATTTCTAAAACCAGCCCCTCGCATTCATACTCTTTCATTTGCTGTTCCGTAATAATAAAATATTTATTGCCCCCTGTCACAATGCCCGGAGCACTGCTTCCCATATCCTTTATGGTATTATAGACCTTCACCTTACTCTGAAGCAACATGATATCATCATCTGGCAAAACAGCATTAGACCACTTCTTCAGGGGCTTATTCTTCTGAATCTTATTTCGAAAAATTGGTTCAGAAGCACTGGCATCCTCATAGATTTCATATAATATATAGGGAAGCTTCGCCCCTCGATTTGTCAAGTAGACTAGACAGATATCCTGTTCTATATTGGAAAAAACAGGCGTTTCAAAAGAAATAATATGTATCGTATTAAACTTTGTTTCCAAATGCTCCCGAAGCTTCTCCGCATACTGCACCTGAAGAAATTCCATAGGAAGCACGAAAAAAATCGTGCCATTCCTTTCAAGCAACCGACAGGCTCCCAGCACAAACGCCAGCCACATATTCTGCATGACAGAAGAATTTAGCCCCTCCATGATGCACAATTCCCTTGTTCTCTTTACGTCCCCTTCATCCATCATTTTAGGATTGATATAGGGGGGATTTCCAATAATTAAAGAATATTTTTCCTTGCACTCTATTGAA
>CATKZA010000322.1 GCA_949841235.1 uncultured Clostridiaceae bacterium | reverse complement strand
GTGAATAGTAACAGAATATGTGATAGCGGGGAGGATTTTTCATCCATGGATTCGGTAGCAAAAGATGCGGTCAGTAAAATAGACATGTCCCGGGTGCCGGATAATCTGGTGTTTGGATTGGATATCGGCACGAGAAGCGTTGTGGGAACTGTGGGATACAAGGATAGCACCACCGGGTTTGTGGTGGTGGCCCAAGTTGCGCAGGAACATGACACCAGGGCGATGATTGACGGACAGATTCACGATATTGGAGCGGTTGCCCAGACCATAGAGAAGATTCATTTGAAGCTGGAGGCGCTGACCGGCAGGAAGTTTCATGACGTGTGCATTGCTGCCGCCGGGCGCGTGCTAAAGACCGTGGAGGCTACTGCGGACATGCATTTTAATGGGGAGACGGTGGTGACTAAGGATCATGTCTACTCCCTGAATATGCTGGGCGTAGAGAAAGCATATGATGCACTTCGGGAGGAGACGAGGGAAGATGGCATGCAGTTTTACTGTGTGGGGTATTCGGTGAAGCAGTACTTTCAAAATGACTACCCCATCTCTAATTTGGAGGGGCATAAATCCACAGATATCAGGACGGAGCTGATTGCCACCTTTTTGCCGGACGAGGTGGTGGACGGGCTGTATGCGGCGGTGGAGCGCGCGGGCCTTTATGTGGCAAATCTGACGCTGGAGCCTATTGCCGCCATCAATGTGGCGATTCCGGAGAAATTCCGGCTGCTGAACATTGCCTTGGTGGACGTGGGGGCGGGCACGTCGGATATCTCCATTACCCGGGACGGATCTATCGTAGCCTATGGCATGATTCCTGCGGCGGGGGATGAGGTGACCGAGACGGTGGCGAGAACGTATCTGACGGATTTTACCGAGGCAGACCGCATGAAGTGTGCCAGCACGTACAGTGAAGAGGTGGACTATCACGATATTATGGGGCTTCCCCAGAAGATTGCCTCTGAGGAACTGATTTCTTCTGTGGAGGAGACGGTGAGAAGGATTACGAAAAGCGTTTCTGACCGCATTACGGAACTGAATGGCGGGAAGTCGGTGAGTGCCATTTTCGTGGTGGGAGGCGGCGGGAAAATCTGCGGCTTTACCAAGTCCCTGGCAGAGTACCAGGGCATTGCGGAGGAGCGGGTGGCCCTTCGCGGGAAGGAAGTGCTGGGCAATGTGACATTCTTGCAGAGGGATATCAATGTGGATTCCCTGCTGGTTACGCCCATTGGCATCTGCTTGAATTATTATGAGCAAAAGAATAATTTTATCTTTGTGAATGTGAATGGAGAGAGGATCAAATTATACGATAACAATAAATTGACGATTATGGATGCCGCCATGCAGATGGGATTTCCCAATGAGCAGCTTTTTCCGAGGCGGGGCAAGGCAATCACCTATTATGTGGACGGGGAAAAGCGGATGCAGAGGGGGGAGGCCGGCGAGGCTGCCGTGATCCATATCAATGGGAAGGAGACGGGCATCAATACGCTCATTGCTTCCAATGACAAGATTGAGATCGAGCCATCTACCACAGGGAAGGCGGCAGAACTTACCATCGGCAGATTGCCGGAATTCAAGTCTACCCTCAGCTTCGTGTTTAACGGAAGGAAAGTGAACAGTGCCAGATTCGTGCTGGCAAATGGAGAATTGGTTTCGGAATTTTACGAGGTGAAGGATGGAGACCGAATCAAGGTGCTGGATTATTATACCCTGCGGCAGGTGCTGGAGCTGATGGATATCATCAAGTATAGCAATCTGACAGTAAATAATATGCCGGCAGATATGGATACCAAGGTATACGATAATTTTACAATACAGTGCGATGTGGAGGAACAGATTCCCATAGAATATATCGGGAATGCCAGTATCGTCCAGGAGACGGGGCAGAGTGCCTCTGGCCTGGCAGCGGACGAGGAGGCAGATGTCCGCCAGGCATTCTTTGCTCATCCTGAGATACCGGAAGAAGGGATGGCGGGGGAACTGCAAGATTCAGCAGATGGAGAAGCAGGAGAGCCGCATAATCAGGAAATGATGGGGGAGGGAATGCCCGAGGGAGGCTCCAGGGATATGTCCATCACGGTGAATGGAGAACCGGTGGTATTGAAAAATAAGGAAAACTATATTTTGGTGGATGTGCTGGATTTCTATCCTGTAGATACTGCGGTGGCTCATGGCGACCATCTGGAGGTGGAGGTGGATGGGGAACTGTGCGATTTCACCCATCCCCTGAGGCCGGGAGCCAACGTGCGCATTGAGTGGGTGGATTAGCATACAGAAATGAGGAGAACATGAGAATATGCAGCATTGCCAGCGGGAGCAGCGGAAACTGCATTTATGTTGGCAATAAAAACAATCACATTTTAATTGATGCGGGGATTAGCAGAAAGCGCATCGTAGATGGCCTGGCTTCCATCGGGGTTGCGCCGGAGATGCTGGATGCCATCTTCGTCACCCATGAGCATTCGGATCATATCAGCGGGATTCCCATGATGGTGAAAATGTTTGGAGTGCCCGTATTTGCCACAGGCGGTACTCTGGATGAATTGTGTCGCAAGGACAGGCAGAACATATTAGACAAGAAGCGTCTATTTCAATTATATGCGGAGGAGCCGGTGGCAGTAGGGGAGTTTCATATCACGCCTTTTGCCATGTCCCACGATGCGGCGGAACCGGTGTGCTATACCGTGGAATGCGGCGGAAAGAAATTTGGCATGGCCACAGATTTGGGGAAGTATGACCAGCGCACGGTGGAGCGGCTGGCGGGAAGCGATATGCTGCTGCTGGAGGCGAACCATGATATCAGCATGCTGGAGGCAGGGAAGTATCCATATTCCTTGAAGTGCCGTA
>CATKZA010000321.1 GCA_949841235.1 uncultured Clostridiaceae bacterium | reverse complement strand
TTGTTTATCAACTTAATTTTACATCAAAAAGGAATGGGATTCCTTATATTTTAGGCATTTTTTGAAAGTTGTTTATAAAAAGAACCCTAGAAATGAGGTGCTGTGGATAAAACTGCGGAAACTCAAGCTTACTTTTTCTTGTAATTTTATGGGCAATAGGTGTATACTGTAATTTTATAGTGCAAATATACATGATCGCCTCTCTCAAATACTTTGCCCATGTGTAAACATTTTCATGGTTTAATCGAAAAGTGACAGCAATACAATTAAGGTTGACAATGAGGGGAGGTTGCACTATTGTATTATGTAAGCAGTACAAAAGCCTGGATAATTGATTTTGCTTTGGCCAAATATTTATTAAGAGAAAGGAAGAGGGAATATGCCAAAATTTAGCGTAAAGAAACCCTTTGTGGTTTTGGTGGGGGTGATTATCCTTCTGGTGCTGGGATATGTGAGTTTTACGAAAATGACCACGGACTTCCTGCCCCATATGAATATGCCCTACATGATTGTAATCACGACCTATCCCGGTGCCTCGCCGGAGAAGGTGGAGACAGAGATTACGGAGATGATGGAAAGTGCCGTGGGTACGGTCAACGGTGTGAAGAATGTTACTTCCACTTCCTCGGAAAACTCCAGCGTGGTTTCTCTGGAATTTGAAGAGGATACCAATATGGATGCTGCCATGGTCAAGGTGTCTTCCGCAGTGAATCAGATCGAACTGCCGGATACGGCGGGAAAGCCCATGATTATGGAGATTTCCGCAGACATGATGGCCACGATGATGGCAAGCGTTGACTATGAAGGCAAGAAGGGATACGAGCTTTCCAAGTTTGTGGAGGATAATGTGGTTCCCGAACTGGAGAGGGAGGACGGCGTGGCCAGCGTGGCTCTTTCCGGCATGGTGGAAAAGTCCGTGGAGGTGAAGCTGAACCAGGATAAGATTGACGAGATCAATGGAAAGGTACTGGAAAAGACCAATAAGACATTGGCCAAGGCGAAGAAGAAATTAGACAAAGCGAAGAAGAAATTGAGTGAGGGAAAAGACAAACTGGACTCTCAGCAGGATAAGCTGACTTCCCAGCAGGAAAAGCAATCCACGGAACTTGCAAAGTACAGCAAGATGATGACGGAGGCTCTAGCCACCAAGCAGGCATATTCTTCTGAACTCACCAGTCTGAAAGCGAAGCAGTCTGCCCTCAAGGCAGAGAAAAAAGCCTACAGCAAGAATAAGATCGTATCATCCTACAATGGAATGAACAAGGGGTTTGCGGCAGTCAAGGCATCATTTGGCGAGGGAGGTGCCGCTTATAAGCAGATGTACAACGCCATCTATCAGCAGATTTTGATCGCAGTAGTGCAGAGCCAGATGGACAGTCAGGGCATCAAGGTAAAGGTCGATGCGGGCAATGTCAATACATATCTGGCCAAACTGCCCGAAAGCGCCGCCTCTGCCATTAAGGAGACAGCAAAGGCTCAGGCGGAGGAGCAGGCGAAGATCCAGGCAAAGAGCCAGGCGGATGCCCTGCCTAAGGATGTGAAAGATGCCATTGACAGCCCTGCCAAGCTCAGTGCCTATAAGAAACTCCTCACCCAGCAGGGGCAGGGCAAGGCGGCAAAGCAGATGACGAAGAAGAATCTGCAATCCCTGTACCAGATCGTGGAGGTGAGGATTCCTCAGATTGACACGGCTCTGGGCAATCTAAAGACCGAGATCGTAGTGGCGGAGAACGTGCTCAAGCAGGTGGAGAAGTCCATCAAGAAGGCGGAGGGCAAATACGAGGAGATTGAGGCCGGAAAAATCACGGCGGCAGCAGCCTTTGGTTCGGCCAATGCCCAGATGAGCAGTGCCAAGAGTTCGATAAAAAATAGCGAGAAAGAATTGGAAGCAGGGATTGATTCCTATAAGAAGTCTAGGAAGGAAGCCCTGAAAAATGCCAATCTGGATAATCTGCTCACCATGGAGAAACTTTCCGGCATTCTCATGGCAGAGAACTTTTCCATGCCCGCCGGATATATTAGCGAGGATAATACCCAATACCTGATTAAG
This sequence comes from uncultured Clostridiaceae bacterium, assembly GCA_949841235.1. Taxonomy (GTDB): domain Bacteria; phylum Bacillota; class Clostridia; order Lachnospirales; family Lachnospiraceae; genus Butyribacter. The sequence goes on along the minus strand of CATKZA010000321.1, from coordinate 802 downwards.
GTGGGGGATGAGTATGACAGCGTGGATGCCATGAAGGGGACGGTGCTGTGCAAGATTGATGATATCGGAGACATCCATCTCTCAGACGTGGCAGACGTGACTGTGATTGACAATGCGGAGGAGTCCTATGGGCGGGTGAATGGAAACGATGCCCTGCTTCTGAGCATATCAAAGTCCAGCACGGCGGGTACATCTGATGTGTCCGAGGACTGCAACGAGAAAATGAAGGAATTGCAGAAGAAATATAAAGGATTGCAATTTACTAATCTGATGGATCAGGGAGAGTATATCGAGCTGATTGTGGACAATGTGCTGTCAAACCTGATATGGGGTGCCGTCCTGGCCATTCTGGTGCTGGTTGTATTCCTGAAGGATGTGCGCCCTACGGTGGTGGTGGCTTTCAGCATTCCTCTCAGCGTATTATTCGCCGTGGTGCTGATGTATTTCACCAACATCACGCTAAATATCATCTCCCTTTCCGGCCTGGCCTTGGGCGTGGGCATGCTGGTGGATAATTCCATCGTGGTGATAGAGAATATCTATCGGCTGAGGAGCAAGGGCGTGTCTGCCGCCAGGGCCGCAGTGATGGGGGCGAACCAAGTGGCAGGGGCGGTGTTCTCCTCCACATTGACAACAATCTGCGTATTCCTTCCCATTGTATTTACGGAGGGAATGACCAGGCAGATCATGCAGGATCTGTGCCTTACCATCGGCTACAGCCTGACGGCAAGCCTTGTGGTGGCGTTGACGCTGGTTCCCTGCATGGGTTCCACATTGCTGAGGAAAAATAAAGAGCGGAAGC
>CATKZA010000320.1 GCA_949841235.1 uncultured Clostridiaceae bacterium | reverse complement strand
GATCCATGAATTTTCCGAAATTGGATACCAGCTGGTACTTTCTGGCAAGATACCCATCCAGCGTATCCGTCAGGCTGGCAACGATAAAAATCCCCGTTGCAATATATTTAGAATAAGACACAAAATCTGTCAGCATAAAAAAAACAAAAAAAGGAATTAGAATTATACGCACCATCGTAATCTTATTTGGTAAGTTCATCGTCACACTCCATTTCTGCAGCCTAGCACTGCAATGCTTCCCCTAGCAAATCATATCCCCTGGCCTCCGTAATCCTCACCTTTATGAAATCCCCGGACATCAGGTTCCAATCCGTCTCCACGAACACGAACCCATCCACATCCGGCGCATCCATATACGTCCTGGCAACGGTGACGCCCTCTTCCGGCATCCTGCCCTCTACCATGACTTCCAATGTCTCCCCCACCCGGGCTTCCGACTTTCCGAAAGCAATCTCCTGCTGGATTGCCATGATTTCCTCCCGGCGGGCATTCTTGACCTCCTCCGGCACCTGCCCGGCCATCTCGGCAGCCGCCGTATCCTCCTCCTGAGAATAGGCAAATACTCCCAGCCTGTCAAATGCCATCTCTCTCACGAAGTCTTTCAGCTCCTGAAATTCCTCTTCCGTCTCTCCCGGAAACCCGGTAATTAACGTGGTCCGCAGGGCAATATCCGGGATCTCCTCCCTAAGACGGCCAACCATGCGGGAAATTTCCTCCCGGCTGGTGTGCCTGCCCATGCGCCGAAGCACCGAATCCGACCCGTGCTGGATGGGAATATCCAGATAATGGCACACCTTAGGCAGATCCTTGATCGCATGAACCAATTCTTCGGTAATCTCCTCCGGATAGCAGTAGAGGATGCGGATCCATTTCAGTTCCTCAATGTCAGACAGCGTCTCCAGCAATCTGGGCAGGGACTTCTCCCCATAGAGGTCACGCCCGTACAGGGTGGTCTCCTGAGCCACCAGAATCAACTCCTTCGCTCCCTTTGCCACCAGATTTTCCGCCTGTTTCTTCAAATTCTCCATCGGCACGCTGCGATACCTTCCCCGCACCTTGGGAATCACGCAGTAACTGCACCTCTTGTCGCATCCCTCCGCTATTTTCAGATAGGCATAATACCCCCCGGACATGCTATCCCTGTCAGTCAGGGGTTCCGGCAGATAATCCACGCTCTCTAGGAAAGACAGGGTGCCCTCCCTCTTCCGCATCCCCTCTTCAATGGCCTCCACCAGAGATTCATATCCCGTGGTTCCGATAATCACATCCACCTCCGGGATTTCTTCCTCGATCTCCCGGTGATACCGCTGGGCGAGACACCCCGCTGCCACCAGCAGCCTGCACTTCCCCTCATCCTTGCAGGCACCCATCTCTATCAGGGCATTGATGCTCTCCTCCTTGGCATCTCCGATAAAGCAGCAGGTATTCACTACGATAACCTCTGCCATGGACTCATCATCCACCACCCGGTGGCCGGCTTTCCGAAGTCCGGCAATCATCATCTCGCTGTCCACCAGGTTCTTATCACATCCCAGGGACACAAAAAATATATCCAAATCCTATTTCCTCACATTTCCAATCACGTCAGCCTCTCTGACGCAAACAATCCTAAAACGGGTTATTTCTCACGGCTTCGCCGCTCATAGCAACAACTAAAACGCCTATTTGCTTGGAAAGGCATCCATGGATTCGGCACAGAGGCAGTTGTACATCAGCATGGCAATGGTCATGGGACCCACGCCTCCGGGTACCGGGGTAATGGCTCCCGCCTTCTCCTTCACATCCTCGAAATCCACATCTCCGCAGAGTTTTCCATTCTCATCCCTGTCCATGCCCACATCAATCACCACGGCCCCCTCCTTAATATAGGAGGCATCCACCATCTTCGCCCTTCCGATGGCCACCACCAGAATGTCTGCCCGCCTGGTGACTTCCTTGATATTCTTCGTGTGGGAATGGCACACCGTCACCGTGCCATTCTCCCGGAGCAATAATAGCGCCATGGGCTTCCCCACGATATTGCTGCGTCCGATAATTACGCACTCCTTGCCGTCAATCTCGATATCCGAACGCTTTAACAGCTGGATGATCCCCGCAGGGGTGCAGGACACAAAGCCCGGCTGGCCGATGCTCAACGCCCCCACGCTCTGGGGATGGAATCCGTCCACGTCCTTCTCCGGCGCAATAGTCCTGATCACCTTATCCTCGTCTATATGATCCGGCAGGGGAAGCTGCACCAGAATCCCATGCACATCCTCCTTGCCATTCAGTTCCCGCACCAGAGATAGAAGTTCCTCCTCGCTGGTCTCCCCCGGCAATTCATAGGCCAGAGATTTAATTCCCACATAGGCGCAGGCCGTCTTCTTATTTCCCACATACACGGTGGAGGCAGGATTATCCCCCACCTGGATCACCGCCAGACAGACCTCCCTGCCCTGGCTCTTCAGTTCCGCCACCTTCTCCTTCACTTCATCCTTAATCTGCTGGGAAATCATCTTCCCGTCAATGATTGTTGCCATTAATTCCCGTTCCTTTCTATACCTACTTCGAAACATGCCGCCACAGGCGGCAATGTCAGCAAAGCTGACATCAACAATTCGTGAGAAGAATGCTGCTTTGCAGCAAGTCCGCTTTAGCGGACGTTTCTTCCCATGTGAGACATAGCATTTCTTAGGCAGCGTTTTTTGCTGGCTTAGAAATACTTCTCACACTTCCGAACATGCCTGCATCGCAGGCACAAACAATCAGTGAGAAGAATGCCCGTTTTTGGCATTCTTCCGGTGTGTAACTTAGAAGTTCTTGGCCTGCGTTTTTTGCTGGCTTAGAACTTTCTTTACACACTTTATACATGGAAGATGCT
>CATKZA010000319.1 GCA_949841235.1 uncultured Clostridiaceae bacterium | reverse complement strand
TGTAGATACTGTGACGGTGATTAGGTCATGCGGGAAATGAACTTGATGAACCTGTGAGGGTGATAAGGGCATGCTGGAAAAGAGTTTGAGAATCTGCGATATGAGGGAAGTTGGCAGGGAGAATTTGTGTTTTCGGCGGTGAGGGAAGAGATTTGCATGGCAATGTGAGTAAGATCAAGGGAGAAGACAGATGGCGAAGAGGATGATTACGACGGAATTTACGGAGGAGGATGCAAAGATAGAGACCAGTCTGCGTCCTCAATACCTGAGGGAATATATCGGCCAGGAGAAGGTGAAGAGCAATCTCAAGGTATACATAGATGCGGCAAAACAGAGGGGGGAGTCTCTGGATCATGTGCTTCTGTACGGGCCGCCGGGATTGGGAAAGACTACGTTAGCGGGGATTATTGCCAATGAGATGGGGACGGATCTGAAAGTGACGGCCGGGCCGGCCATTGAGAAGCCGGGGGAGATGGCCGCCATTCTCAATAATCTGAAGGATGGGGACGTGCTTTTCGTGGATGAAATCCACCGTCTGCCCCGCCAGGTGGAGGAGGTTCTCTATCCCGCCATGGAAGATTATGTGATAGACGTGGTAATCGGCAAGGGGACTGCCGCCCGCTCCATCCGCTTTGACCTGCCAAGATTTACCTTGGTGGGGGCTACCACCAGGGCGGGCATGCTCACCGCTCCCCTGCGGGACCGTTTCGGGGTGGTGAATCGGCTGGAATTTTATTCCCCGGAGGAATTGCAGGAAATCGTCATCCATTCTGCCAAGTTGCTGGACGTGGAGATTGACGGGGAGGGGGCTATGGAACTTGCCAGACGCTCCCGGGGAACGCCCCGCCTGGCAAACCGCTTTCTGAAGCGGGTGCGGGACTTCGCCCAGATCAAGTATGACGGAAGGATTACGAAAGAAGTGGCGGACTTTGCCCTGGATCTTCTGGAGGTGGATAAGCTGGGGCTGGATAAGACGGATCGGAGCATCATTACTACCATGATACAGCAGTTTGGCGGCGGCCCTGTGGGGATCGAGACGCTGGCGGTGGCGATCGGGGAAGATGCGGGGACGCTGGAGGATGTGTACGAGCCTTATCTGGTGCAGAATGGACTGCTGTTTAGGACGCCACGGGGGAGGGTGGCATCGGATGCGGCGTATAGGCATTTTGGGATAGAGCGGGCGTGAGGGAGTGAGAAATGAAAAGAGGAGGCAAAATCAATATGTTGACATCAGATATCACTGAAAAACGAGAGGTTTTTTATGATGAAACAGATCCTAAATCAATAGAAGAATATTCTCAAAAACTTATAGGGATGAGTTTTAGAGAGGTAATGGAATATGATGAAGAAGTGAATAAAGATGTTTTGAGGGAAGATACGGGATATGGAGATTCCGCTATTGCCGAAACAAAGCGTAATAAAGGAAATCTAGGTCAGATTATTGAGGAAAGATTCTTTCATTATGCTTGTAATAATGATGCAAGACCGGATTTTCCGAAAGCGGGTGTCGAGTTGAAAGTTACGCCGTATAAGATAAATAAAAATGGAACAGTGTCAGCAAAAGAAAGACTGATTTTAACAATGATTGATTACTTTAAAATTGTTGGCGAATCATTTGAGAGTAGTCATTTTTGGGGAAAATCTAGGCTTTTGTTACTTGTTTTTTATTTATACAAAAAAGAGGTGCAGTATAATTTGGATTACAAAATCAAGTATTCAAAATTATTTACGCCGCCAGAGCAGGACATCGTTATCATACGACATGATTATGAAACAATTGCAGCTAAAGTGAAAGAAGGAAAGGCACATGAACTGTCAGAAGGGGATACGCTTTATCTTGGAGCAGCGCCTAAAGCAGCAACATCCAAAGTAAGAAAAAAACAGCCTCTTAGCGACATACCTGCAAAGCCCCGTGCATTTGCTTTTAAAAATTCTTATATGACTTATGTTTTGAATGCATATATTTTACCGGGAAAAAGCACTTATGAACCGATTGTAGGTAATGGTGTAGTTGACTCGCTGGAGGATTATGTTGCTTCAAAAATAAAAAAATATAATAACTATTCGGTGGAGGAGTTATGTGTTAAATTCGATGTTCCACAGAAAAAGCGACCTAAAAATTTAGAGGCACTACTTGCATATAGAATTTTGGGGATAAGAGGGAATCATGCACAAGAATTTGTGAAAGCAAATGTGGTGGTGAAGGCAATTAGGATAGGAAATAATGATAGGATTAGAGAAAGTATGTCTTTTCCGACATTTAAATTTACAGAGTTAGTTAAGGAGGAGTGGGAGAATTCGACATTTGGAAATTATCTACGTGAAACTAGATTTCTTTTTGTTGTTTACAAATTTGACCAAGGAAATGTTTTAAGGCTGAAAGGATGTCAGTTTTGGAATATACCATACGATGATTTGCAAACAGATGTCAGGAGTGTATGGGAGAAGACAAGGAAAATATTGATTGATGGGTTGCAGATATCAAAACATAATGGCAGAAACCACGATAATTTCCCTAAAGCGTCTGATAATAGAGTTTGTCATGTAAGACCGCACGCTCGTAATGCTCAAGATACATATGAATTACCAGATGGAAGGGTTTATCCAAAGCAATGCTTTTGGCTGAATAATAGTTATATATACAGTCAAATAAGTGATGAATTAAAGGGTTGATCAAATCCCGAAATTTTGATATGATATATTTGTACAATAACTGAAAGGGGACGCTTGAACATGGATAAGACAGTGTGTGAACTTTTTGCTGGAGTAGGCGGTTTTAGATGTGGCTTAAATTCGATTAAAACAACGGAAAAGATTGAAGATGAAAGATGGAAAACAGTATGGTTTAATCAATGGGAGC
>CATKZA010000318.1 GCA_949841235.1 uncultured Clostridiaceae bacterium | reverse complement strand
GGGGCAGAGCTAGGCATACAGTGGCCGGGGTAAGGAAGTAACTAATGTATTTCGCCCCCTCATTGTAGGTGTCATAATCCACCCGAAAGGCAAGCAATACCCCAATCACCACCACAATGCCCACCAGCAGTGGATTGAAAATCGCCAGCTTCCATTTCCTCTTCATCCACCATCCCAGAGTATATGCTCCCAAGGTCAGCATGCCGCCAAAAAACAAGGACTGGCTCAATATCTCATCCATGTCTATCCCTCCTTTCGGCCGCGCCCATTTTTATCCTCGGAATCTCCCATGTTACCATGAGCGTCAATGCCGTGAATAGCAGCACCGCCATTCCTTCTAGACTGCAAGGAGATGATCCCTTGGGTCACCTTTCCCGATGCCACCATGACCGCCACCGTGGACACTGCGGTAATCACCGCCACCTGCCACAAGATCGGCCGAAGCACGCCCCAGGATTTCAAAAGCCCTGCCCCGGCCGGCACGAACATCACGGGAATCATTTCCACCAGCCACATGGTAGTCTCCCTGATGGATTCCGCCTTCACTGCGCCGAACTCCAGGCATAGGAAGAGGAGCAGAAGCCCGTAGATGCTCCCAGGCACAGGAAAAGGGAGGAAAGCATGCAGCATCTCTCCTCCAAAAGTAAATAAAAGAATAATCATCAGTTGTTTGATATATTTCATAGTAATTCTCTTTTCTGAACAATTTATTGCAAAGAACCGCGTGAAACGTGCAATTCCTGCTCCACCGCCTGGAGCGCAGCTTCCACCACCTTGTCCATGTCGTAATAGCGATAGGCTCCCAGCCTGCCGCCGAAGATCACGTTCTCCTCCTTCTCCGCCATGGCTCGGTACTCTGCCGCCAACGCCTCATTTTTCTCATCATTCACCGGATAGTAAGGCTCGTCCCCCTTCTTCCACTCGCTGGGGTATTCCCTGGAAATCACCGTCACGGGCTGGGTGCCGAACTCAAAATGCTTATGCTCGATAATCCGGGTGTAGGGAACCTCCCTCTCCGTATAATTCACCACCGCATTGCCCTGATAATTCTCCAGATCAAGTTTCTCCTCCTCAAACCGAAGGGAGCGGTATTCCAAGATACCGGAGCGATAATCGAAATACCTGTCCAGCATCCCGGTATAAACCACCTTCTCCGCTACCTGGGGATGCTCTTCCCGATAGTCGAAATAATCCGTTTCAAGCAGCACCTCCGAACCCTCCAGCATCTTCTCCACGATGGGCGTATACCCTCCCATGGGAATCCCCTGAAAGGGGTCGTTGAAATAATTGTTATCGTACACGAAGCGCAGGGGGAGCCTCTTAATGATAAAGGCGGGCAGTTCCCTGCAATCCCTTCCCCACTGCTTTTCCGTATACCCCTTCACCAGCTTCTCATACACATCCCGCCCCGCCAGGGAAAGCGCCTGCTCCTCCAAGTTCTTCGGCTCCGTGATGCCCAGATCCGCAATCTGCCCCGCAATAATATCTTTCGCCTCCTGGGGCGTTTTTATGCCCCACATCTTGCTAAAAGTATTCATATTAAAGGGAAGGTTATACAATTCATCCCCGTACACCGCCACCGGAGAATTGATATAGTGGTTAAACTCCGCAAATTGGTTCATGTAATCCCATATCCTCTTATTAGAAGTGTGGAAAATATGCGCTCCATACTTGTGTACATGAATCCCCTCCACATCCTCGCAGTAAATATTTCCCGCAATGTGGCTTCTCCGATCTATGACAAGACATTTCTTGCCCCTCCGCGTCATTTCATACGCAAAAACAGCGCCAAACAATCCTGCGCCCACAATCAAGTAATCGTATTTCATCTTCTCGCTCCTCTCTACTCAAACAGGGGCGTGGAAAAATACCGCTCCGCCGTATCTGGCAGAACTGTCACCACAGTCTTCCCCTTGCCCAGCTTCTTGGCCAATTTCAAAGCCGCCGCCACATTCGTCCCGCTGGAGATGCCGCACATCAGCCCCTCCTTCTCTGCCAGATCCTTCGCCGTCTGCAATGCCTCCGCATCTGTAATTATCACAACATCCTCATAGATTTTCTGGTTCAGCACATCAGGAATAATGCCATCCCCAATCCCCATCTGAATGTGGGTGCCGATATTCCCCCCGGCTAGAATTGCCGCATTCTCCGGCTCCACCGCCCAGATGACCATGTCAGGATTCTGCGCCTTCAAGGTCTCCCCCACGCCGGTAATCGTGCCGCCGGTTCCAATCCCGGAGCAGAATCCATGGATAGGCCCCTCCGTCTGCTCCAGAATCTCCAACGCCGTATGATGCCTATGAGCCATGGGATTGGCCAGGTTCTCAAACTGCTGGGGCACGAAAACCTTCGGATCGTCCCGCTTCATCTGCTCTGCCGTCCTAGTACACTCCTCGATGCACTCCCCGATATTCCCCCCATCATGGACCAGAATCACCTCTGCCCCATAATGCTCTACCAAGAGCCGCCGCTCCCTGCTCACCGAGTCCGGCATGATAATGACCGTGCGGTATCCCTTCACCGCCCCCACCAATGCCAGGCCAATCCCCTGATTGCCGCTGGTAGGTTCCACGATGATGGAATCCGGCTTCAGCACGCCCTGCTCCTCCGCCTTGGCAATCATATTATACGCCGTCCTCGTCTTAATCGAACCGCCCACATTCAATCCCTCAAACTTCACCAGCACCCTGGCGCTGTCCTCCTCCGTCATGCGGTTCAACTGAATAATCGGAGTATGCCCAATCGCTTCCAAAATATTTTTATGTATCATAATAATCCTCATTTCTGAGCGACTTATTGCGAGCTATTTGCTTTCGCCCACAAACAAATAGCCAGACATAAACTACGTTTATGTTGTGAAAAATAATTAGGGTTTGCCCTCACAGTAAATATATTCTACCATG
>CATKZA010000317.1 GCA_949841235.1 uncultured Clostridiaceae bacterium | reverse complement strand
GGCCGGGAAGGGGTCATTTCTTATGCAAATAATTCGGCGAAAAGCAGATTGGAGTTTGATGATGATCTGCTGGGCAGACATATCAGTGAAGTTTTTCCGAATACTTTCCAGACCACAGAGACCGGTTTTGATACAGAATACCCCTTTGGGCAGGAGGTGCAGAACCTTGTGGCATATCGTAAGAACCGCACCTGCTTTCCGGTGGAGACGCGGATTGTGCGGGGATCCGGAGAGGCCGGCGGGTACATATGCATGGCGATTGATGTTCTGGAGAAGGAACATCTGAACAGGGAAGTGGAGCAGGTCAGGCAGGAGGCGGAGCAGGCGATGAAGGTGAAGTCCGAGTTTGTCGCCAATGTGACCCACGAACTTCGCACGCCGGTAAATGGAATCCTGGGCAATGCGAAGGAACTTCTGGCAGAGGATATTGACGAGCGGACGGAGCGGACGCTGCGGGTGATTGAGCGGTGCTGCAGCGATATGTATAAGATCATGAATAATATTCTTGATTTTTCAAAATTAGAAGCGGGGAAGTTTACCTTGGAAACCCGCGAGTTTCATTTCCGCAATATGATGGATTATGTGAAAAAGAATCACAGCAATAAAATTACCGAGAAGGGGCTGGAGTTTTTTGTCACCATTTCCCCGAAGGTGCCGGAACATATTATAGGGGACGAACTGCGCATCGTGCAGGTGCTGAATAACCTTCTGTCAAATGCCCAGAAGTTTACATCAGTGGGGAAAATTTCAGTGGAGGTGCTGAAAACTGCCCAGATTAATGATCGGATTGAGTTGTTTTTCATAGTGAAGGATACGGGAATCGGCATCGACCAGGCGGATCGGGATAAATTGTTTCAAAGCTTTTCCCAGGTAGATGCCTCCATTTCCAGAAAATATGGCGGTACCGGCCTTGGACTGAATATCTGCAAGCAGCTTGTGGAAATGATGGGTGGGAGCATTGATGTGGAGAGCAAGAAGAATCAAGGAAGTACCTTTTCCTTTTCTATCTGGGCAGGGATGACGGAAGAGGAGGCTGCCACATCCCAAGATGATATGTCTCTGTCCATGCCTGCGATGCAGGGAGTGCTTTCCGTGGAGGAGGAGCAGGACAGCAGCCGGACTTACGGTACCAGAGAGAACAAAGAGAAACTGGAGAGAACCCTTTCCAAACTCATTCTCTGCGTGGAGATGGAGAACTGGGAGAAGGCGGAGATGTTTATGGAAACAGTGAGACAGCTGACGATGGAGGCACCGCCGGAAGTGAAGAAAGTCATTCTTCGGCTAAAGATGGCGATTCAGAAGGAGAATTATGAAAAAATTATGTCCGGATATCATGAAGTCAGCCAGATGCTGCAGAGCGATTAATTTTTGAGAAAGGAGGCGTGGATATGGATTATGGCGAGAACATGAATGAAAAGACATCTGGGCAGACGATCCTGATTGTGGACGATGTGGAACCCAACCGCTTGATCCTCGGGGAGATCATCAAGGACATGGGGTGCAACCCGGTGCTGGCGGAGAGCGGGGAGCAGGCGCTGGAATTGGCGGAAGAGCATCATCCTCAGTTGGTTCTGACGGATATTTCCATGCCAGGCATGACTGGTTATGAACTGTGCAAGGTTTTAAAGGGAAATGAAAAGACGAGAAATATTCCGGTAGTCTTTATCTCCGCCTTCGACGATCCCCATGATATCGTGGAGGGATTTCAGCTGGGAGGAGAGGACTATATCACCAAGCCTTTTATCCCCGAGGTGGTTCAGGCCCGGGTTGGCGTCCATTTGCGCCTGCATGTGGCAAAGTGGGAACTGATGGAGATGAATCGGAAGCTTCAGATATCTGTGGGAGAGCAGCTGCGGCAGATGGAGCAGGAGAAAAAGAATATCCTGTATGCCATGGCCAATGTGGCAGCCAGGAATTCTTCCTATCAGGAAGAGCATATTGAGCGTCTGAGCAAGAATTGCAGAATACTGGCCCAGGGGATGCAGCTTTCACCCCTGTTTGAGGATCAGATTTCAGATACGTTCGTCGATACGATTGAATTGGCAGCGCCCCTGTGCGATATTGGCAATATAGGCGTTCCCAGGGAGATTTTGCAGAAGGAGTCGTCCCTCACGCAGGAGGAGACATCCATTGTGCAGGATCACACGAATATCGGCGTTAAGCTGCTGCAAGATTTGCAGATAGGCAATGATTACAATGACTTTATTAGCACCACCATTGACATTGTAAAGTATCATCATGAGAATTGGGATGGGAGCGGTTATCCCGCTGGATTGCAGGGGGAGGAGATTCCTCTGTCGGCGCAGATTGTCTCTGTGGTGGAAAGATACTGCATACTCACGGGCGAGGAAGATATGGGGAAAGAAGAGGCCTTTGCTGTCATGGAGGAGGAGGCAGGGAAGGGTTTGAATAAAGATATTTTTGCGATATGCTGTAAAATATCACGTCAATTAATTTAGATTTTTTTAGTGAATGACAAAATGATTTGTCTTTCGCAATAAACCCTCCGGGGGATGCGCATGAAAAGCAGGATGGGAGGAAGTAGCTTTGATGACGGAGGAAGAGTTTTTAAGAATATCAGGTTTTATCAAACAGCGTTATGGCATAGATATGACTGGTAAGAAAGAGGTTGTGAGAGGCCGTTTGGAAAATCACATCAGGGCTGGCGGATGGAATAACTTTCTTGACTATATGAACGCTGTGGAGAATGACAAATCCGGCGTTCAGGAGAAAATGCTGGTCAATCTGATTACCACGAATTATACATATTTTATGAGGGAGTTTGAACATTTTAATTTTCTGAGAAAGGTAGTGCTGCCCTGGGCTAAGATGAAGGAGAGCAGGACGAAGGATCTGCGTATCTGGTGCGGCGCGGCTTCCACCGGGGAAGAACCTTATATGATTTCC
>CATKZA010000316.1 GCA_949841235.1 uncultured Clostridiaceae bacterium | reverse complement strand
CATCATCTCCGCCATTCCCGTATCCAGAAGAATGGGACTGGCTGTACTCGCTTCTGGCCTGCTCCTCATAGTAATCTGCCATCGGACCTTTGGATGCCTTATACGCCTGAATAATCGTCCTGGCGATGAGCCTGGGATCTCCCAGTTCCTCAATCACTTTCTTCTCGGATATCTCCGCCTCCTCGAAATAATTCCTGTAAAAGGCAATATTCTCTTCTACATCCGCATTTGGAATATACCCTTCCAGGCTTTCCCGAAGTATCGCAAGAAATTCAACTCTATCCATTGGTTCCTCCGTTACCACTACATCTATGAGTAGCTTTAAATCATCTTGATACTGTCATCCATTGTTACCATTCATGCGACAATCAACTAGTTAAATAGGGCACCGCCTGCGCTGGTGCCCTAGCATATATAATAGCCAACGACAAAATAATAATCCCGTCATTGGCTATGAGATATACTGATTATGCCTTGCCTACTGAGCCGAAAAGTTCCATCTTCTCTTTCACCGTTGCCTTGATTGCCTCCGCACCGGGAGCCAGAAGCTTGCGGGGGTCAAATCCCTTGCCCTGCAGATCCTTGCCCTCTTCGATATACTTGCGGGTAGCCTCCTGGAAAGAAAGCTGGCACTCCGTATTGACATTAATCTTTGCCACGCCCAGAGAGATTGCCTTCTTAATCATATCCTCAGGAATGCCCGTTCCTCCGTGAAGAACCAGCGGCATGTCCCCAGTCTTTGCCTGAATGGCATCCAGCGTCTCAAAACTGAGGCCTGCCCAGTTGTCCGGATACTTGCCGTGAATGTTTCCGATACCTGCTGCCAGCATAGTAACGCCCAGATCAGCGACGGCCTTGCACTCCTCCGGGTCTGCACACTCGCCGGCTCCCACAACGCCGTCTTCCTCCCCGCCGATGGAGCCAACCTCTGCCTCCAGGGAAAGTCCCAGTACGCCACAGGCATTCACCAGCTCCGTGGTCTTTGCAATATTCTCCTCGATCGGAAGATGGGAACCATCGAACATAATGGAAGAGAATCCTGCATTGATGCAAGCCTTTGCGCCTTCGTAAGAGCCATGATCCAAATGAAGAGCCACGGGAACGGTAATATTCATCTCCTCCATCATGCCCTTCACCATGCCAACGATAGTCTTGTAGCCGCACATATACTTCCCTGCGCCCTCAGACACACCCAGAATCACTGGGGACTGGAGTTCCTGCGCCGTCTGCAAGATAGACTTCGTCCACTCCAGATTGTTGATATTGAACTGACCGACGGCATACTTGCCTGCTTTTGCCTTTGTAAGCATTTCTTTTGCTGAAACTAACATCATCCATAACCTCCATCTTTTGATTTTCTATCGTTACTTAAAATAGTAACAATCTATCACCAATAATCATTGCCTATTATATACCATTTTTTGTAAAAAGAAAACACAAAATCGTATTTTTTCTTAATTGTGGTAACTATTCGTTACTATTCACAAGAGTTTTCTAATCTCTTCCATGCGCTCCCTTGCCATATCGTATCCATACTCGTAGTTCTTCCTCAGGACTTCCACATCCTTCTCAAAGCTGTTCAGCCCACGCTCCGGGCGGATCAAGACGACCCTGCCCCGTCTCTCCAGTTCCTCGCAAACTTCCACCGCCCTGTTATACCTCCGATACCGGGTAAGGATTCTCCGGGCAATCCTTGGATACCGATGGCGAATGGCCCTTGCCGTCATGCGGTCGGAACTGGTGCAGGTCTTCTCATAGCCCGCCGGCCTGGTAAGCACCACCAGCGCCTTCCTATGCCCGTCCCTCACCAGTTTGTCAATGGGGATGGGATTGGACAGTCCCCCATCAAAATACTCCCTGCCGCCAATTTCCGCCGGAGGGAATATCACCGGCAGAGAACAGCTGGCCTGGAAAGCCATATAATCCCGATCCACATCCTCCTTGTGAAAATAATGGGGCATTCCCGTCCGGGCATCCGTGACAGTGATGACGAAATCTCCCTGATATTGCTGAAACGTCTCCATATCAAAAGGATCCACCTCATTGTTCATATCCCGGAAAACAAACTGGATGCCGAAGGGACTCTTCTCCCGAAGCAGATTCCCCACGCCAAAATACCTCTTATCATTCCTGTACTTTGAGAAAATCCTAATGTTCCTCTCCCGCTGCCTGGAAATATAGGAAGCAGCATCAGCCGCCCCTGCGGACACGCCAATGCAATAAGGAAACATGATTTCTTCATCCAGCAGGGCATCCATCACGCCGCAACTGAATATAGGGCGAAAAGATCCCCCCTCAAATAATACCCCCGGCATATTCTCACCCCCCGTCTGCCATTATCCCTACCTGGTTTTCCTTCATTTTCGCATCTCCATATTACCATAAACCTTCCGGTTTTACAAACCATGAGCCGGCACGCAGCACGATTTAGCATTGATATGGTATTGATTTGTTACTATGATTCATGATAGTTTAAGGACAATACTATCATCGCAAAAAGGAGCAAGAAAATATGAAAATAAAAATCTGCGGATTGACAGAGACAAGAGAAGCCGCCTATCTGAACAAGTATCAGGCAAACTTTGCCGGATTTGTACTGTATTGCCCCAAGAGCAAGCGGAACAATACCATTGACCACGCAAAGGAAATCATGGAGAAACTGGATCCCGCCATCATGCGGGTGGCCGTAGTAGTCTCCCCCACGGAGAATCAGATAAAAGAAATCCAACTGGCTGGATTTCATTATATACAGATACACGGAAACCTTTCCCCGGAACTTCTATCCCACATCAACCTCCCCGTGCTGCGGGCCTTCAATGTGACAGACATGAAAAATTATGAGCAATATCACAGAAACCCCACAATAGCAGGATATGTTTTCGATGCCGCGGAACCAGGCAGCGGTGCCAC
>CATKZA010000315.1 GCA_949841235.1 uncultured Clostridiaceae bacterium | reverse complement strand
AGGTGCCTTCCTTTCTGCCTGGAACGGATGCGGCAAGCCCTTTATGAACAGGAGAAGGCGGGCGGTGTGATTCCCCAGCTGGTGACGGAAGATGTGATTGCCGGGAGGAAATATTTTAAGGATTTGTCCGACTATGCCGCAAAGCAGAGGCGGGGAGACGTGGAGAGAGTTGCGGACCTGGGATATCGGGCAGTGCTTTTGAGCAGGGATTTCTTGCAGCAGGTGGACTGGGACGAGGAGTATCTGCATCCGGGCAATCTTCTTCTGGATGCCCTGGCTCAGGGAACGAAAGAGGGATATCGCTTTTATTGCGTAAGCAATGCCCTTGGTGAGGAGAGTGCCGAGGATTCCTTCCAGTGCGGCGTCCCGCAGGGGGAGGAGATAGATTACCAGTATCTGATCAGAAAATGGCAGGTGGGGTATATGCTCCGGCAGCCTAATACGGATTTGCTTCCTTTTCTGCCTGATGATCGGGGAGCGCATTTTCGGCTGCTGGAGGTGGGATGTTCCACTGGTGCAAACCTGATGGGGATAGGAAACCTTTATCCCCAGGCGGAATTATATGGTTTAGAAATCAATTCCAGGGCGGCGGAACTGGCGGCTGCTTATGGGAATGTCAAGACTGGGAACATCGAGGAGAAGAATGTGGACTTCGGCGATGTTGCCTTTGACTATATTGTCTTTGGGGATGTGCTGGAACACCTCCGGGATCCTGAAGGGGCGCTGAAATATTGCAAAAGCCTGCTGCGGGATGGGGGCAAGGTGCTTGCCAGCATTCCGAATCTCATGCATTGGTCGGTGATGCGGGTGCTGATTGACGGCTATTTTCCCTATGGGGATTTTGGGCTTCTGGACAGGACGCACATTCATTTCTTTACTTACTATGAGATGATAGCCATGTTTGCGGGGGCGGGCTATGAGATTCTGAAAGTAGATTTTAAGGATCACGGAGGAATCCCCCGGAGCAGGAGCGGTTTGTGCAGCAGCTGGTGGAGTTGTCGGAGAGCGGGGATGAGTTTATGTTCCGGGCGTTCCAGTACCAGATTCTGGCGGAGAAGAAATGACTGGTACCGGCACCGTCGAGTGGATCTAACGCAGTCCGAAGGACGGCACAGCGGGAGAATGGCGACTGGAAGAAAATACAGAAATCAGACAGGAGGCTGGGAGATGGAACCGAAAGTAAGCGTAATCATTCCCATATACCATCCCAGGCGGGAGTACATTGACCGCCTGATGGATTCGGTGGTAAGGCAGACCATTGGCTTGGAGGAGATTCAGGTGATTCTGGTATCTGACGGGGATCAGACGGAGGAGACGAGGGCGATTCTGTCCTTCTGGGAGGAAAGATACCCGGAAAATATCCTGGTGATATATTACGATGAGAATAGGAGGCCGGGGTATGCCCGCACCTTGGGGATGGGATATGCCAAGGGAAAATATGTGGCCTTTGCGGATCAGGATGATTGGCTTTCTCTGGAAATGTACCGGGTGCTTGTGGAGAAGGCGGAGAAATTTGGATGCGATCTTGCCGGAGGGTTTAGTACCAGGGACCGGGAGTATCAGAGGCCGGTGGTGGAGCGGAATGATACGGGGAAGGAGGATGTGCTGTGGGAAATCCGTGATAGCGCATCCCGGAAGAAGTTTCTCATGGAGAGAGATATGGGCGGCTACTGGTGCAACATTTACCGCCGAGATTTCCTGGTGGAGCATGAAATCTATTTCCCGGCGGATGTGACCTATGATGATAATTTATTTGGTGCGCTGGTTATCTTTTATGCCAGGAAGGTGCTGGTTGCGGGAGAGTATTTCTATCACTGGTTCGTGAATGAGAAATCTATCAGCATGATGGATAATGGGAGTACGCATTTTGATAGATTGCAGGTGGAGCGATTGAAACTGGAGGAATTTAAGAAGAGGGGATTTTATGAGGAGTATCGGGATGAGATAGAAATGATGTTTGTGCAGATTTACTTTATCAATACCATGCATACATTTTTCTGGCATTTGAACTACATTCCCTATGATACCTACAGGGAGATGTGCCAAACGATACGGCAGGAATTTCCCGGGTTTCGCCGGAATCCATACTTCAGATCGGGGCAGATGCAATACGAATTCTCCAAAACAGTTTACTATCCTGCGGTATATGAGTATTATCTCGCCCGGAAGGATGAAGAGAATGTGCGAATACTGGAAAAGGTGCCGGAGAAGATTCGGAAGGCTTCCTGGCTGGATGTGATGGAGGGCGGCATGACGGAGTTGGATTTGACTTGGTTTAAGATTATCTATATGCTATTGCCTGATGACTAAGAAAGCATACCATGCCATGTTTCTTGAAGGGATGCGGACGGTACAGTGCATGGGAGGGAAAGGCGGTTTTTAATTTGAAGGAGATTAGTGTGATCATACCCTGCTATAACGTGGAAAGATATATTGATGCTTGCATGGAATCTCTGGTGGGCCAGACATTGGGGCTGGATCGGATGGAACTGATTCTGGTGGATGATGCTTCGGGGGATGCCACGCTGGATCATTTGCGAGCCTGGGAAAAAGAGTATCCGGAGCAGGTTCTGGTGGTGGAGTGCGGCGTGAACGGGAGGCAGGGCACGGCCAGGAATATTGGGATGCAGTATGCCACAGGGGAATTTATTGGCTTTGTGGATTCGGATGACTGGGTGGAGGCTGACATGTATGAAGTCCTTCTGGAGAAGGGGCGGGAGTATGGCTGTGAAATCGTTTCCTGCCATGCCTACCGGGATAAGGAGAATGGCCTGCAGGTGCCGGAACCTACGGAGGGGGAGGATCGCCTGATTCAGAGGGAGTGTTCCACCATAGAGGGGGGAGAATGGCCGGAGATGTTTTCAGGAGGCATCTGGAGCAAGATTTACCGCCGGGACTTCCTTTTGGAACATGGCATTTTCTTTCCGG
>CATKZA010000314.1 GCA_949841235.1 uncultured Clostridiaceae bacterium | reverse complement strand
GGCATGCGAGGCGGCGTATTCTCAGGGCGAGGAATGGTATCAGGCGATGCTGGCATACGTGAAGGGGAATATTGAATTTGCCAGGGAATACGTGGAAAAGCATTTAGCGGGCGTAAGCATGGTGGAGCATGAGGGAACCTATCTGGTTTGGCTGGACTTCCGGGGAACGGGACTTTCGGCAGACGAATTGGATGAAATGATTATCCATCGGGCAAAATTGTGGCTAGACAGTGGCAAAATATTTGGAGATAGCGGAAGGGGGTTCCAGAGAATCAATGTGGCATGTCCCAGAAGTACCCTTGCATTGGCACTGGAGAGAATTAGGACGTTACTTTTCACGGCTTGATTTTTTGCTGAAGAATAAACGTATGGAAGTAAATTATAATAAGTGAGGGAGACGGTTTGAAGATGATGGCTTTCATGAAGAGAAAGGTTAGTTATAAAAAGTTAAGCAGGACTGTTAAAATCATCATTAATATGAATATATTGTTTGTAATTATAACCTTAGCGTATTTAAACTTTTCTAATAAATTAAATATTCCTTTTTTATTTGCGATGGCGGTTTTTGAAATCATATATCTCATTGTTTCTTTTTCGTTTGTAGTGTTTGGTGATTATGGTGAAGAAAACAAATAGCAATGAGGAAAACGATAGAATGAGAAAAATATAAGCGGAGGGAGCTGGAACTATCAGCAACAGGATTGGCGGAGGAGGAGAAATGGCTGAGAGCAACCAATCTTGATTTTGACAGGAGAAGCATTAACATTTAGATATTGTCCCATACCCTGTGATTTGATATAATGAGTTAGGAATGAAAATGCGTCGTTAGAGTGAGACGGGCATGAGAGCGATTTTGCATGGGCGTATTTAGGTAGAGGAGGCGTAAGATGGTATGGGGAATATTTCATGGATTAAGAAATTGAGAGACAAAAATAGCAGGGGGATTGTTCTGGGCATTATCATGCTGCTGATCGTATTTATGTTTTCCAGCCTGTGGCTGCTGGAAACATCTCAGACAACGACCAAGGATTCTGTCTATGATGTGAGCGCGCTTTATCTGGAAGAACTGACAAAGCAAAGGGTGAATCAGCTTTTGGGAAGCCTGGACAGCCAGATGCAGCAACTGCAAGCCACGGTGGATTCCATGCGGGAAGAGGATGTGGCAGACCAGAAGGCGATATTGAAATCTGTCAGCAGGACGAAGCGGATAAATGGTTTTGATTATTATGCCTTGGTGGATGAGCGGGGCACTCTCTACACAGAGAATGGCATTGTCTCTGATATGAAGGAGTTTCCGTTTTTGGATGGGAATTGCGCAGAACCCAAAAAGACTGCCATCACTTTTGACAAGGGAGTGAATGGGAGGGATATGATTCTGGTATCCGTGCCAGTAATGGGGCATGGGGTGGAGGGGCAGAAGATTACGGCTGCGGTGGCAGGGGTTTCGCCCCAGGATATTTCAAGAAGGCTTTCTCTGGAAAGCGATGCCGGCAAAATATTTTGCGAGATATTCAGGGCAGACGGCACTTTTGTTCTTAAGACGAATCATGCCCATTTGAATTCTGGGAAGAATCTGCTCTCTGCCATGGAAGAGAAAGCGGATTTTGTGGGAGATACCTCTCTGGAGGGATGGAAGAGGAATCTTCGTCAAGGCAAATCGGGCATCATAGCCTACTACTTGGAAGATATTCTGCATTATACATACTATGCCCCGGTGGAGGGGACGGATTGGTTTGTAAAAACCACCATTCATTATGACCTTGTCAGCGAGAAGGTGGATGTGGTCAGGTCGACCCTCTTCCGCAATAGCATGATACAAATAGTTTTGGTTCTGATAGTGATTTTTGTGGCGTTCCTGGTATATCTGTCTATTCGCAGAAGAAATGAGAAATTGCAGCTGGCCACGTTGCAGGCGCAGGAGAGCAGCAGGGCAAAGAGCGTTTTCCTGTCGAATATGTCTCACGATATCAGAACGCCCATGAATGCCATTATCGGGTTTACTTCCCTAGCCATGAAATGCGGCGACAATATGGAGAAGATTCAGGCATACCTGTCAAAGATTTATGCATCCAGCAATCATCTGCTAACGCTAATCAATGATGTTCTGGAGATGAGCAGGATTGAGAGCGGGAAAATCTTCCTGGAAGAGACGGAATGCAACCTCTCAGAAATACTCCATGACCTGAATACTATTATTATTGGGCAGATTGAGGAGAAGCAGCAGGAACTGATGATGGATGCGGTGAATGTGGTAAACGAGGATGTGTACTGTGACCGATTGCGCTTGAATCAAGTGCTTCTGAACCTATTGAGCAATGCCATCAAATTTACTCCCTCCAAAGGCAAAATTTCTGTATTTGTGGAACAGAAAGAGGGGGCGCCAGAGGGATATGGCACATATGTCATCCGCGTGAAGGATACGGGCATCGGCATGACGAAGGAATTTGCGGAAAAAGTCTTCAAGCCTTTTGAGCGGGAGAGGACTTCCACCGTCAGCGGCATTCAGGGAACCGGGCTGGGCATGTCGATTACGAAAAGCATTATTGATATGATGGAGGGAACCATTGACGTGGTGACGGCACCGGGTCAGGGAACCGAATATATTATTCAAATGAATATGAGGCTGCAAGAGAAGCAGAGGGATCTTATGCCCATTGCGGAATTGACAGGAGTGCGGGCCTTGGTTGTGGATGATGATTTTGATACTTGCGATGCCACCACCAGAATGCTGAAAAGATTGGGCATACAGTCCGAGTGGACGATGTCGGGAAAAGAGGCGATTCTTCGGATAAAGCAATCCCAGAGCATGAAAGATGAGTTTGGCATATATATCATGGACTGGCGGCTGCCGGATTTGCGGGGCGCAGACTTGGCAAATGAGATTCGTTCCGTTGCGGGGAGGGAGGTTCCCATTCTTGTAGTGACTGCTTACGATTGGGCGGATATTGAAGAAG
>CATKZA010000313.1 GCA_949841235.1 uncultured Clostridiaceae bacterium | reverse complement strand
GGAAAGTGTGAATGAAAAGACCATTCACACGGGAAGAAACGTCCGCTAAAGCGGACTTGCTGCAAAGCAGCATTCTTCCATTGTTTGTGCCGCCGATGGCGGCATGATTGGAAGTGTGGGGAAGAGATGAGTTTAGAACTGCTGGATAAGACGAGAAGAATCAACCGACTGCTCAATGAAAAAGATTCTGATAAGATAGATTTTGCAGATTTTTGCCGGGAATTGTCCTATGTATTGTCTGTCAATGTACTGCTTTTAAGTTCCCAGGGAAAAATATTAGGGAAGAAGGAGAAGAGCGATATCGCCGTGATCTCCCAGATTCGTGGGAAAAAGCGGGGAGAGTATGTGGAGCGGGTTCTCCATGACCGATTCCTAAGCATTTTGTCCACCAAGGAAAATGTGAATCTGATGACCTTGGGATTTTCTCGGGAGGACAGCGAGGGGATTCAGGGGATGATCGCCCCTATTTCCATGGCGGGAATCCGTCTGGGAACGCTTTTCGTGTACAGGGAGAAAGAACCTTTTTCCATCGACGACATTATCCTGACGGAGTATGGCACCACCGTGGTGGGCCTTGCCATGCAGAGGGCAGAGTCGGAGGAGATTTCCGAGGAGGAGCATCGGAAGAAGGATGTGATGGCAGTGCTTGGCACCCTGTCCAAACTGGAGAGCAGGGCGGTAGTTGCCGTGCTGGAAGAGATGGGAGACAGGAGAGAGGGCATTCTGGTGGCAAGCCGGCTGGCTGACAGCGTGGGGATTACCAGGTCTGTCATTGTCAATGCCCTGAAAAAGTGTGAGAGCGCCGGGGTGATTCGGACGAAATCTTCGGGCATGAAGGGTACCACCATTCAGATATTAAACGACTTGTTCTGTTATGGCTTTATCGTGGATCATGTGTAGGCAGTGCCGTCATCTGGCACTGCTTTCTTTCATGCATAGGAGGGGCGGACATGCCGAAAATACGGCTCTTCCAGAAATATGCAGGGAATAATTTAGATTTTTTTTGTAAATTCTCTTGTAATTTATTTGAATTGCTCTATAATTATATATGTGTGATTAGGTATATTGATTATCTTGAGAACAGTATGGAAACATTTTGGAAGATGACTGTTCTTTATATCCGAAAGGAGTTCGTGTGGAAAATAAATTTTTTCACAATACAAACTATGTTTGTGTTTCAAGATTTGTGCTTGCGCATTGCGAACAGAGTTCGCATACAACTTGCGGACTGAGTAAGAATGGAGGATTTTTATGACAGGTTCAGGAGCATTTAATTATATCAATGTGCTGGAAAAGGCGTGCGATGCCAGCTGGACGAGAAATTCCGTGCTCTCCAATAATATCGCCAATGTGGACACCCCTGGCTATAAGAGAAAGGATGTCCAGTTTGAGGAGTATCTGCGGAATGAGGTGGGGTATACCAATTCTCTGGATGACGAGGTGGCCAATGCGGATCTGGATGCGCTGATGACTACCACATATACGGAATATGAAGGCATGGACTACCGCATTGATGGAAATAACGTGGATATCGATACGGAGAGCGCAGAACTTGCGAAGAACCAGATTAAATACTATACCATGCTGGATTCTGTGTCCCAGGAGTTTGGCAGGCTGAAGATGGTGACCAAGGGCAACAGTTAATGGCCCTGGCATTTGACATGATTGATGGCAAATAATGATAGAGGCAGAGATGCTGATACATAGAATGGAGGAATAATATGGGAGGAGTTTTTTCGGGCATGAATATCAGCTCTTCGGGCATGACGGCTCAGAAGACCAGACTGGATATCATTGCCGAGAATATTGCGAATGTAAACAGTACCAGGGATGCGGATGGGAATGTCTACAAGAGGAAATCCGTAATTTTCCAGGAGAAGAATTACGCTACGTTCCAGGAGACCTTGATGGGTACGGCGGGTGCCGTGGGCAAGGGCGTGAAGATTACGGATATCATTGAGGACAGCGAGACGGCGTGCCGGATGGTGTATGATCCCACTCATCCCGATGCGGACGAGGATGGGTATGTCATCTATCCGAATGTGAATACCGTCACGGAGATGACGGACATGATCGATGCCAGCCGTTCCTATGAGGCGAATGTGACTGCCTTCAATGCATCGAAGAATATGCAGCTCAAGGCATTGGAGATTGGCAAGTAAAAAAGGTTTGAAGTTTCGCTAGCGCATGATTAAAAATCATGCGAAGTGAAACTAAGTCAAACCTCTGAAGAATTTGCAGGCAAATTCTTCGGTTGCTTTGAGGAAGAAGGCAGGATGGGCGTTTTTTTACACTGTGTTTTAAGCGATTTCCTAACTGTTAGATAGGTTTGAAGTTATGATAGAAATTTTGAAAGGCGTGGTTGAAGATTATGGAAGTTTCATCATTGTTTGATGTGGATTTGAGTGCTGCATTTCAGGCTCCTAAGATTTCGTCACCGCTGGTGTCGGAGTCTGATTCTCTATTAGTGGAGGACAAGGCGAAAAAGTCTGCTTTCTCCAATGTGTTTGACTCTGCGGTGAATTTAATTAAGCAGACCAATGATTACAGCAATGCGGCAGAGGAGGAAGAAATTAAGTTTGCACTGGGAGAGACGGACAGCATTCATGATGTTCAGATTGCACAGCAGAAGGCGAATGTGGCGCTACAGTATACTGTAGCCGTGAGGGATGCCTTCCTGCAGGGCTATCGGGAAATCATGAACCTGCAGTTCTAAGTGTGAAAATCTATGATTTTCACACACAAGTTTGTGCTGCACGCAGCACAAACATTGGCAGATTAGCTGCTTCCGATGGTCGCAGCATGACTGCAAAATGAAAATAGACAATAGGGGAGTATGATATGCAAGAGAGAATTAAAGAGATTCCCACAAGGCTTGTGGAGTTCTGGAAGAAATATTCCAGCAAACAGAAGACGATTATTATCGCTGTCATCTGCGTGGTGCTTTTCGCAATCG
>CATKZA010000312.1 GCA_949841235.1 uncultured Clostridiaceae bacterium | reverse complement strand
CTGAAAGGTTCCGTGTGCTTGCTCCCGAGTTTTGAGATCAAGTTACAAATAACAAGAACAATAAAATAAAAAGGAGAGATGATTTATGATGCTGCCGAGTATTTTTGGAGAAAATTTATTTGATGATTGGATGGACTTTTCATTTCCTTCGATTGACAAAGCCCTGTATGGAAACCATTCCCAGAACGTGATGAAGACGGACGTGAAGGAGACGGAGAACGGCTATGAGCTGGCTATTGATTTGCCGGGATTTAAGAAGGATGATGTGAATGCCCAGCTGGAGAACGGCTACCTCAAGATCGAGGCGGTGAAGAATGTAAACAATGATGAGAAAGACGAGAATGGAAAGTATATCAGGAGAGAGCGTTATGCGGGGACCATGAGCCGCAGCTTTTACGTGGGGGACGGGGTTTCCCAAGAGGAGATTCATGGGAGATTCGAGGATGGCATCTTGAAATTGTCCATTCCAAAGAAAGATCCGAAGAAAGTGCAGGAAAAGAAATTCATTGCCATCGAGGGATAAGATTTCATTGAATGGATCGGGAGTGCGAAATTACTTTTCGCTGTCCTCTATAATGTAGTAGGAACAATGCCTGAAATATGGAAATCCGGTGCCGTCTTGTAAATTGCTACAAGGCGGCAATTCATATTTGCGCAAAGGCAAAGCGTGACGCTCGTGGTTTGCGCTAAGGTAAAGTGAGGGTGTGGAGTTTGCGCATATGCAAAACCGCAGGTAGTCCGAATGGACTGGCGGGCTGATAGGTTAGAATGGAGGGATTATTATGAATATTAGCAAATTTACGCAGAAATCCCAGGAAGTGATGCAGAATACGGAAAAGGTTGCCATGGATTATGGGCATCAGGAGATTGGGCAGGATCATTTTCTGGTAGCAATGATCCAGGTGGAGGACAGCCTGATTCGCAAATTGATTGAGAAGATGGGAATTTCCCCGGAAGCGTTCCTAGCCCAGGTGGAGGGACTTCTGAATAGGCGGCCGAAAGTCTCCGGGGGCGATTTGCGCATTGACAAGTATCTGAATGAGACGCTGGTGTATGCGGAGGACGAGGCCAAACGCATGGGTGATGAGTACGTTTCTGTGGAGCATCTTTTCCTCAGCCTATTGGCTCACCCAAGCAAAGAAGTGAAGGGGCTTCTGAAGGAGTGCGGCATTACCAGAGAGCGTTTTCTCCAAGTTCTCTCAGAGGTGCGGGGAAATCAGCGCGTCACTAGCGATAACCCGGAGGCCACTTACGATACCTTGGAAAAATATGGCTCGGATTTGGTGGAGCGGGCCAAGGATGGTAAGTTGGATCCGGTGATTGGAAGGGATGAGGAGATCAGGAATGTGATTCGCATCCTTTCTAGAAAGACCAAGAATAATCCTGTGCTTATCGGCGAGCCGGGCGTGGGAAAGACCGCCGCCGTGGAGGGGCTGGCCCATCGAATTGTCAAGGGGGATGTACCGGAAGGATTAAAAGATAAGAAAGTATTTGCCTTAGACATGGGTGCGCTGGTGGCGGGGGCCAAGTATCGGGGAGAGTTTGAGGAGCGGCTGAAAGCGGTGCTGGAAGAGGTGAAGAAGAGTGACGGGCAGATCATTCTTTTTATCGACGAATTGCATACTATCGTGGGGGCAGGGAAGACAGATGGTGCCATGGATGCGGGAAATATGCTAAAACCCATGCTTGCCAGGGGAGAATTGCACTGTATTGGCGCTACTACTTTGGATGAATATCGGATGTATATTGAAAAGGATCCTGCTCTGGAGAGGCGGTTCCAGCCTGTGATGGTGGATGAACCCACGGTGGAGGATACCATATCGATCCTGCGGGGGCTGAAAGACCGCTATGAGGTATTTCACGGCGTGAAGATCACGGATGCATCCCTGGTGGCGGCGGCTACCCTGTCAAACCGATATATTTCCGATCGGTTCCTGCCGGATAAGGCCATTGACTTGGTGGATGAGGCTTGCGCCATGATTAAGACAGAATTGGATAGCATGCCCGCAGAACTGGATGAGATTCGGCGACGGATTATGCAGATGGAGATTGAGGAGGCGGCGTTAAAGAAGGAGACTGATAGATTGTCCGGGGAACGCCTGGAGCAGCTGCAGAAGGAATTGGCAGAGCTGCGGGATGGATTCCATGAGAAGAAGGCTCGTTGGGATCGAGAGAAGGCATCTGTGGATGAAGTCAATGCGCTGAAGGAACAGCTGGATGTGCTGCACACCGAGATGGATGCGGCGAAGCGGGACTATGACTTGAACAGGCTGGCAGAATTGCAGTATGGGAAACTGCCGGAACTGGAGAAGCAGCTGGAAGTGGCGGAGGAGCAGGCACAGACTGAAAATCGCACATTGGTACAGGAGAGCGTGACAGAGGAGGAGATTGCCAAAATCATTTCCCGGTGGACTGGGATTCCCGTGGCTAAGCTTTCGGAGGGCGAGCGGGAGAAGACGTTGCATCTGGAAGAGGAACTTCACAGGCGGGTCGTGGGGCAGGAAGAGGGCGTGTCGCTGGTAAGTGATGCCATTATCCGTTCCAAAGCAGGAATCAAAGACCCGAGCAAGCCCATCGGCTCTTTTCTGTTCCTGGGGCCTACCGGGGTGGGAAAGACGGAACTTGCCAAGACCCTTGCCGCCAGCCTCTTCGATGATGAGGGCAACATGGTGAGAATCGACATGAGCGAATATATGGAGAAATACAGCGTTGCCAGATTGATTGGGGCGCCTCCCGGATACGTGGGGTATGAAGAGGGAGGGCAGCTGACGGAGGCGGTGCGCAGGAAGCCCTACTCCGTGGTTCTCTTTGACGAAATTGAGAAGGCGCATCCTGATGTGTTCAATGTGCTGCTCCAAGTGCTGGATGATGGCAGGATTACAGATTCCCAGGGGCGGACGGTGGACTTTAAGAATACCATTATCATTCTCACCTCGAATATCGGTTCCACATATTTGCTGGAAGGAGTG
>CATKZA010000311.1 GCA_949841235.1 uncultured Clostridiaceae bacterium | reverse complement strand
AAGCACAAAAATAGCGGGAAAATCTTGCGGTCACCTAATCTTTATAGTATACTTTTTACTAAGTTCAGGTTAATTCATGCAAAATGAATTCCTGCCGGATATACTTTTTATGATTGGAGGGTGACTATGAAGAAAAAAGACAGAGAAAAAAACAACAAAAAAGAACCATCTGCAAAAGGCAGTTCCATAAAAGCAAAAATCATTGGAATAACCATACCGATTATCGCTGTGCTGGTAATTTTGATGATTCTGCTGGCATATAACATTTCCAGCCGGATTATCAAGACCAATGCCAGAGATCTACTGAACTCTTCCAGCAGTTACCAGTCTTCCAGCATCGCTTCCTGGCTGGATCAAAACCTATCTGCATTTTCCATGGCAAAGCAGACCATCGAAAAGACACAGCCGAAACCAGAGGCACTTCAGAAAATCCTTAATTCTACATACGGCTACAACGCAAACTATCCGGACGGGCTGTACGTAGCCGACATGCAAGGAAATGTGATGAAAGCGGCAAATTCTGAAAAAAACTATGCAAACGCAAAAGAATCAATTTGGTTTCAAGAAGGACTTTCCAGAGTAAATATGCGTTATGGCACGGCATACAAAAACGAAAACGGCGAGAGCATCGTCAGCGCATCAGCCATTTTAAATGACGGCACAGACAATGTGCGGGTAATTTCCGGCGATGTATCTCTGGCAAGAATTTCCATTATTGTAAATTCCTTTGTAAAGATGGACAAGGCAGCAGCATTTCTTGTGGACTCCAGAGACGGAACCATCTTGGCGCACCGGGATGCCAGCCTGGTTTCACAGAAACTGGATACCTCAAATAAGGATCCTCTCATGTCGGAAGTTGCGAAAAAATTAAAGGCAAGGGATTATGAAGGCTGCGACCTGGCAGACAATCTGGTAGGTTTTGACATGATAGACGGAACAGACTGGGTACTGATTTCCTATATCCCTGAAAAAATCATCCACGCCGATGTAAACAGCCTGGGAATCCAGATGGGCATTATCGCCGTCGTAGCACTGATTATTCTTATCGTGGCAATAGAGCGGGCCGTACATATGATTGTAAAACCTGTGCGCAGCCTGACAAATACCATCACCACGATGGCAGACGGAGATTTTACCATTGACGTGAATGCAAAGGGAAGAGATGAAATCGGAAAAATGGGACGGAGCGTAGAGGACTTCATCGTATCCATCCGGGGAATGCTCCACCAGATACGGGGAATATCGGACCAGGTTTCAAACCAGTCAGAAACTACCAGCGGATTATCCGGGGAAATGTATGATGCCGCCCAGATACAGGCAGATTCCATGACGAACCTGAACAATACCGTAGACCAGCTCTCTGATTCCATTACGGAGATTGCAGAAAACGCCACATCCCTCGCCATGGTTGTTGCCGACACCAAAACCACCAGCAGTCAGCTGGAAAATTGCATTACCCAGACTGTGGCAGCCTCTGAGAAGGGCAAGAGCGATATGAACCACATTAATATGGCAATGGACACCATAAGCAATTCTATTCAGAAACTGGATGCGGCCATCGGAAAGGTGGGTGCGGCATCAGAGGAAATTACAAATATTGCCTCCGTCATCGGGGAAATTGCCGAGGAGACAAACCTACTGTCCTTAAATGCTTCCATCGAAGCAGCAAGGGCAGGGGATGCGGGAAAAGGATTCGCAGTCGTGGCATCCCAAATCGGCAAACTGGCACAGACCAGTACGGATTCTGTGGAAAATATTGTGGCACTGATTAGCGAGATTACCAATTTAGTGCAGGAGACCGTGAGACAGGCGGCCGAAAGCATAAAAAATATAGATGACAGCAGCGAGATGATTGACACCGCATTAAAAACCTTCGACGTGATTTTTGACGATATCCACACCACCGGAGAACTGATTGAAGAAATCATGGAAAAGATGGGACAAGTAGACGATGTGGCTTCCAATATGGCAGCCATTTCCCAAGAGCAGGCAGCCAGTACCGAAGAAATCCATGCCACCTCAGAAAACATGGTAGTTCAGGCGAACAGTATTGCCACCGGCAGCCAATCTGTCCTGGATGATGCACAAAAGTTATCTGACAGCGCAAATACCCTGACGAATCAGATTGCACGGTTTAAAATATAGGAGGGATTAGATGAAGAAATTAGTTAGCTTAATGACAGTTCTCGCATTGGCACTGTGCATCCTTAGCGGCTGTGAAGGAAATGGGGGAAACGATACCTCTGCCAAGGGTACGAAGATGTATATGACCGTATCCATTGCAGACACATTCCGCCAAAATGTCATGGATGCCGCCCAGGCTAAGGCTGAGGCCATGGGAGCAGAGATTACCATAAAAGACGCTGAAAATTCCCTGGAAAACCAGATTGCCCAGATCGAGGAGGCCGTTGAGGGCGGGTATGATGTGATTTTGTGCAATCCCGTAGATGTAGATACCACTCTCCAGTTACAGGTAACTGCGGGGGAACTGCCCAGTGTATTCTGGAACTCCTGCCCCAGCGATGAATACCTGGAGGCAGATAAATATGTGTTTGTGGGTTCCAACGAGGAAGATGCCGGAAAATATCAGGCCGAATATATCTTGAATAAATTTTCCGGAAAGGACAGTATCAATGTGGCAATCTTCGGGGGACAGAAGCTTCACTCTGCCACTCTGGGAAGAACCAATGCATTGAAAGCAGCGCTAAATGATTCCAATAAGTAAATCAACTACTTATTTAATTATAATGCATACTGGGCAACTGATATTGCAAAGAATCAGTTCGACTTATTCCTGAAAACCGGACAAAGCGCAGATGTGGTTGCCTGCAACAATGATGATATGGCACTGGGTGTCATTCAGTCCTGCGAAGAACACAAAATTAGTTTTGACGATATTGCCGTCGTAGGAGTGGATGCTACATCAAAAGGCTGCGAAGCCATTTCCGCAGGAAAGATGGAATTTACCGC
>CATKZA010000310.1 GCA_949841235.1 uncultured Clostridiaceae bacterium | reverse complement strand
TATTAAATATAGTAAGAATTTTGCGCTGGACAAATGCCTTTATGCAAGGCGGGCGATTGAGCTGTAGCGAGTGCTACAGTGATTGAGAGTAATATTGGATGGCTGCGTTGATACGTGAAAACACTAGAAGCGTTTTGCAGAGTACGGCAGGGACGCTTCCCGATTAAAAGGAGGATTCATATGTTGCAGGAATACGTGAGCAGGGCAAGCGGAAAGAGCATTGGGGAGTGCAGTAACGAGGAACTGTATCTGGCTCTTTTGCAGATGTGCAAGGAGATGGCGCAGAAGAAGGAGAGCGATGCGGGAAAGAAAAAGGTTTATTATATCTCGGCAGAATTTTTGATTGGAAAGCTGCTGTCAAATAATCTCATCAACCTTGGCGTGTATGACGAAGTGAAGAAGGAATTGGAAGAGCAGGGAAAGAATATCGGGGAAATTGAGGAAGTGGAGCCGGAGCCGTCTCTTGGAAATGGTGGCTTGGGCAGGCTGGCGGCTTGCTTTTTGGATTCTATTGCCACTCTGGGGATTCCCGGGGACGGTATCGGCATCAACTATCACCTGGGTCTGTTCAAACAGGTCTTCGAGGAGAATAAGCAGAAGGAGTATCCCAATCCATGGATCCAGGAGAACAGCTGGCTGAACGACACGGGCAAGAGTTACATCGTGCCATTCCGCTATCACACGGTGGAGGCTAAACTCTACGATATTCCGGTGACAGGTTATCAGAACCGCACCAACCAACTGCATTTATTTGATATTCAGAGCGTGGAGGAAAACATGGTAGGTGATGGCATTTCCTTCGACAAGGACGACATTGGAAGGAACCTCACCCTGTTCCTCTATCCGGATGACAGTGACGAGAAGGGGCAGCTTTTGAGAATCTATCAGCAGTATTTCATGGTGTCTGCCGGGGCTCAGCTGATTCTGGAAGAGTGCGAAAGCCGTGGTTCTAATCTCCATGACCTAGCGGATTATGCGACAATCCAGATCAATGATACCCATCCCACCATGGTGATTCCGGAATTGATCCGTCTGCTGATGGAAAGAGGGATTGCCATCGGGGAGGCCATGGAAATTGTCTCAAAGACCTGCGCTTACACCAACCATACGATTTTGGCGGAGGCATTGGAGAAATGGTCTCTTGATTTCCTATGGAAAGTGGTTCCCCAGCTCATCCCCATTATTTATGCCCTGGACAATGAGGTACGCAAAAAATATGAGGATTCTTCCGTGTATATAATCGATGATTCCCGCCGGGTTCATATGGCGCACATTGATATGCACTACGGCTACAGCATCAACGGCGTGGCATATCTACACACGGAGATATTGAAGAATAGCGAGCTGAACAACTTTTACAAAATCTATCCCGAGAAATTTAATAATAAAACCAATGGGATTACATTCCGCCGCTGGCTTCTCCACTGCAATGAGGACTTGGCGAAATTGATTGACGATACTATTGGGGATGGCTACAAAAAGAATGCGGACGAATTAGAGAAATTGCAGGGCTATCTGGAGGACGAGAAAGTCCTGGAGGGGCTTCTGTCCATCAAGAAGCAGAAGAAAGAGCAGCTGGCAGAATATTTGAAAAAGACCCAGGGGGTAGAACTGGACACCAATGCCATCTTTGACATCCAGGTGAAGAGACTTCACGAGTATAAGAGGCAGCAGCTGAACGTGCTGTATCTGATTCACAGATATCTGGAGATTAAGGCGGGGAAAAAGCCAGAGAGGCCCATTACCGCTATCTTCGGTGCGAAGGCGGCTCCCGCATATACCATTGCCAAGGATATTATCCATGTAATCCTGTGCCTGCAAAAGATTATCGAGAAGGATCAGGAGGTGAAGCCATATCTCAATGTGGTGATGGTGGAAAATTATAACGTGACCAAGGCAGAAAAGCTGATTCCTGCATGTGATGTGTCAGAGCAGATTTCTCTGGCATCCAAGGAGGCCAGCGGAACCGGCAATATGAAATTCATGCTGAACGGCGCAGTAACTTTGGGAACGAAGGACGGAGCCAATGTGGAGATTTCTGATCTGGTAGGAGAGGATAATATCTATGTCTTCGGGGAGGACAGCGACACGGTAATTCGACGTTATGAGGAGGGCAATTACCATCCAAAGGATTACTACGAGAAGGACGATGCGCTGAAAGCCGCCGTGGACTTTATCGTCAGTGATGAGATGAAGGCCGTGGGAGATCAGGAGAATCTGGAAAGGCTTTATCAGGAACTGCTGGGGAAGGATTGGTTCATGACGTTCCCGGATTTTAAAGATTATGTGGCGGTGAAGAATCAGATGTTTGCGGATTACGAGGATCGAAAAAACTGGGCGAAGAAGATGCTGGTCAATATCAGCAAGGCTGGATTTTTCTCCTCCGACCGCACCATTGCAGAGTACAATCGGGATATCTGGAAAGTGTGAAAGGTGCGAAGTTTTTCTAAGGCATGAAAAAACCATGCCAAAGAAAAACTAAAGTCGCACCTAAGAAGAACAGCAGAGCTGTTCTTCCTTTCATGAATTGTTTGTGCCGCCCATGGCGGCATGACTGCAAGTTTGAAAGAAATGAAGATTTCCAGGGGTGCGAAAGAAACTGCATCTCCAAATATAGATTTATCTATGAATAGAAAGGAACCAGGAAATTGCTTTGATAGCGAATTTCCTGGTTCCTTTTAATTTTGAGGAAGATGTGATATAATAATAAGCGGACCGAGCAAGCTTGCTTGTGAGGGCGCAACGAGATCATAATGCGTAGCATTATGATATAATAAGTCCTGACGGACTTATATTAAAAGATTCGCTTTGCAGTGAGGAAAGGCAGGAAAACAATGAACATAATGTACAAAAATGATAGAAATTACACTTCGGATGATGTGAAGGGGTTGTTTTTATCTGTGGACTGGCTTTCTGGAAAATATCCGGAAAGACTGAAGAAGGCATTGGATCACTGTGAAACGGTAATTACTG
>CATKZA010000309.1 GCA_949841235.1 uncultured Clostridiaceae bacterium | reverse complement strand
GGCCAGCAGATACACGCCCATATTCACAAAGCCCTTGAAGAAATAGTAATAGATTCCCTGCACCCGCTCGTCCTTGCTCCCCTGGCCAAAAAACAAACTCTTGGTGTCCTTCTCATAGGCGAGAATCATAGGCTTCTCCTCCAAGAATCGGGCATTGTTAAAAGTCTCCCCCCAATCATATCCCATAAAGCCATTCCCGGCACCAAAATCCACGCTTTTTGCCCGCTTGCTGGGAATGGGATATTCCACGGAGATGTAATTGTCATATTTCCCGTAAAAATCCCTGACGATCTCTCCTGTCTTTTTGGCAAAGGGATCCCTCTTCTTGCCATTCCTGCCTTCCTCCATGGGGGGAATCCATCCCGGCGGGCTCATATGTTCGATAAACACATCCGCAATCTCCGCATCAAACTCCGTGCCTCTGCCCCTGCAAATAATATTCAGCGCCTTCTCGATGCCCCAGGCATCCTTATACTGCCGCTTGCTGGTCAGCGCATCGAACACGTCTGCAATCTTGATGATCTTAGCGAACAGATTCAGCTCCTCTCCCTTGAGGCCATCGGGATATCCCTTTCCATCCATGCGCTCGTGGTGGTGGCGCACGCCATCTATAATCTCCTCGCTGATTCCCACCTCCGCTAACATCTCCGCCCCTCGGAGGGTGGGGTACTTCATCTGCTCAAAATCCTCCTGGGTGTACACGCTCTGCTTATTCAGCACATAATCCGATACACCGATCTTGCCGATATCGTGCAGCAAGGCAGTAAACTCCAAATCAAACTGCTGGCTCTTGCTCAGCTTCATCCAGATGCCGATATCCTTGGAAATGCTTGCCACCCGCTGGGAATGTCCGGCAGTGATGGGATCCTT
Source organism: uncultured Clostridiaceae bacterium (assembly GCA_949841235.1). Taxonomy (GTDB): domain Bacteria; phylum Bacillota; class Clostridia; order Lachnospirales; family Lachnospiraceae; genus Butyribacter. Next base: position 2,139 of record CATKZA010000309.1, on the reverse strand, counting down.
GGCATCAATCACCGAAATCATCAGAGACAGCATGGCAAAATACATCCGCTGATGCTCTCCCCTCTCATGCTGCGCCTTGAAGTAAATATACATGGAGAAAAGCATCATGGAGATATAGGAGGCATTCTGAGGCTTGAGCTTCTTCTTCAAGCCAATCACCGTGTAGGTCACCACCTCCGACTCCACGTCAAAGACGGGCAATGGCACAAAGGCGATAAACTTCACGCCCTGGAACAGCCCGGACTTCGTCTGGGTGACAGAGGTGGAATCCGCCTCCGGATTCCAAAATTCCTGCTCCACAAAGACCTTATTCCTATGGTTCTCTTCCGCCAGCTGCTTTAGTAAAAAAGACTCCTTATCCATCACGGGAAGCAGCAGCACGGCAGAGATATCATCCTCAATCTCCCTCCTATTCTTCGTCAGGTATTCCGCATAGGAGACAGACTGCTCAATATTCACAATATTATTGGTAAAGCGGATGACTGCGTCAATGGGCAGATTCTTCACGTTGATGTGCTTCATTACTTTCTTCAAGCCCATCATCATGACGCAGGTCAGAGTAATCATGCAAAGAAAAGTAGTAATCGGCACATAGCACACGTTGTATTGAAACAAGAACATATTTGCCAGCACCGCCAGTCCAAATTCCAGCAGGTATACGAATAGCGCCAGCCAGGCAGAGCAGAACATGATTGCCAGACCAAGAATCAAGACTCCCATACAGACGAACACAGTCTTCTCCGCAGCGGAGAGATTCCTTACCGTAGCCCTATTCTCAATGGTTCCCAGCACGTCAATATAATAGTCTGCCAGGCTCTGGGACGACCCCATCTCATCATAACTCGAGGTAGCCTTGTCATTCTGGATCAAAACCACCGCATCCTTGAACTTCTCCCCCGGATTCTTCTCGTTTCTGGCCATCTGGTACAGAGAACTCAGTTCATAATACTGAACATCGTACTTATCCGTCTTTCTGGTGCGCACCGTACCGTCCTCCAGCGCATGCAGCCGGCTCTCCCTGCCAGACTTGTCTTTGATGTAGTATATCTGCTTTTTTCGGTCATAGGACACCTTGCCTCCATCCATGGTCATACAAAAATAGGGGACAAAATTCTTGTCGTATTTCCCCTGCCCCATCACCTCAAAGCGATTCACTCCCCCATGGGAAGGATCCAGGAACTTTACCTGCCCGCACATATCCTCCTCATGGTAATACCCAATATTTTTCATATTAAAACGCCAAAATATATTTTTCTTCTCTCGAAACCGGGAAATATATGGACGTTCCTCCGATGCCTGGCTCAGCACGTCCGTCCCCAGGAAGAAAATCCGCTTCGCCTGGCTCATACTGTTGGTAATCAGATACTGCACCTGTGCCATCTGCGCCTCATCCTTCTCGATCTTTTCGGAGGCGGTGATTCCATCATCAGAAATGGTGGGAAGATTTACCACAATGACATTGCTCTTCAATGTCAGATATTCCTTCTTGTCCTGATAACGGCTGTAGATGCTCTCCTCATAGCCGATGTCAGTGATTTCCTGGCTCATGCAAAAATAAATGCCCAGACTCAGAAAGAGGCACAATGCCAGAACCATTCTCCAGTCAATTTTAAAACGCTTTTTCATACTCTTCCTCACACTTCCGACCATGCCACTTTCACTGGCACACACATTAATCCGAACCGCTCCTCGCCCAAGATTTGATCCCATCACGCAACAAGCCAGCCCATGTGAATATCATACCATGGACTGGCTTGTTTGAAAAGCATAAATTTATGATAAATACATAATTTTATGATATTTTTATCATTTTTATTATACATTTTATACAAATGCATTGCCTAAAACTGGATAAAACCGGGCTTTTTTCGCATATTCAGAAAAAAGTTCACAACGGAATCTATCGGTTGCTGAAAGCGTATTTATCTTGCGTCCTTGATGCTGAAGCTAACCCGCCCCATCTTATCCTTGCCCAAGCATACCACCCTCACATGGTCGCCCAGGGTCAGCACATCCTCCACCCGGTTGATGCGCTCGTTGGCAATTCTGGAAATATGAACCATGCCCTCCTTGCCCGGCGCAAATTCAATGAATGCGCCAAACTCCTTGATGCTCACCACTTCGCCTTCCAGAATCTGC
>CATKZA010000308.1 GCA_949841235.1 uncultured Clostridiaceae bacterium | reverse complement strand
CGTCCAGATGAGGCGCATCCTTGTGCATAATGAAAAATTGGGAGCCGGCCGAATTCGGCATCTGGGAACGAGCCATGGAGAGAACTCCCGCAGAATGCAACAGATTATTCTCAAATCCATTCTGTGAAAATTCTCCCTTGATATGGTACCCGGGACCGCCAGTGCCCACGCCGTCCGGATCCCCGCCTTGAATCATAAAGCCCTCTATGATCCTGTGAAAGATTACACCGTCATAGAACCCCTTCTGAATCAGGGATATAAAGTTATTTACAGTATTCGGAGCAACCTCCGGATATAACTCTGCCTTGATTACGCCTGCGTTCGTCTCAATTGTCACAACTGGATTCTGTGCCATAATCTACCTCCATTTCCATGTATGTACCCTTTGTCAATGTTACAGGCTTCACGCCGCTGAAAAAGTATTTTCTTAATCCAAGTGAAGCCCGCATTATAATACTTTCAAATACTAATCTAGAATAGATATTATCCGAAACTCCTCCCATTGTCAATCCTTAAAATATGACTGGTCAAATCCCGTAGCGGTATCCTGCTCCATCCCGCCCTCTTCCCGGGGATGCCATGGCGTTTCCTCCGGATTCAGCCCCATATTCTCATAGCCGTTTCCCGGATCTCCCTTTGTCCCTTCGCCCTGGGTAGCCTGACTTCCATCCCTCCACTGGCCATTCTGAGGTGCCTGGCTTCCATTCCCCCACTGGCCATTTTGAGGCGCCTGGCTTCCATTCCCCCACTGGCCATTCTGAGGCAGCTGGCTGCCATTCCCCCACTGGCCATTCTGAGGCGCCTGGCTTCCATTCCCCCACTGGCTATTTATGGGCGGAGTAGTCATATTTTGTCTCAACGCATCCCGAGGTGACACCTCTACAAAATAGCCATGCCTCTTCATAGAATACAGGAGGATTCCCAGTGCCGCCGCAAGCACCATCGTTACGGCCAGTCCCCCCTCCATGCCAAAGGCTCCGCCATTAATCAGTTGCCATCCATCAGCCATTTTGCTCTGCAGCAGGGAAGGCTGCGCCTTCATGCCACTGACCTGCACGCCAAAAAGATTCCCCTGGGCAAAATTCCAAACACTGTGCACGGCACCCACGATCCAGATGTTCTCGCAGCGGATAAAGAGCAGCGCCATGAAAACGCCGAAGAGAAAGAGGTTCACATAGGCCAGCAGAGTGATGCCATGGTTCATTCCATGCAGCATGGAAAAAAATAAAGAACTAAGCACCACGGATAATGCCATGGAACACCGCCGAGACAGGGACACCAGCAAATACCCCCTGCATAGAGCCTCCTCTGCCATGCCCTGAATCAAATATCCCAGGAAAAACCCTCCCACATAGAGAAGCGTCTCCCCGGAAAAATCCGTCTGTCCCACGGTGAGACTGCCAGAAGCAAAGCAGACCAAATATGCCGCGCCAAAAAGCAAAACTCCCAGAAGCATGCCCTTCATATAACTCAGCACACAGCCTTTCCTCCGAAATCCCAGGGTAGATAATTTTCTTTTTTCCAGCAAACGGCAGTACAGGAACACCGCCAGTATCAGTCCCAGTTCCCCCACCAGCAGCACAATGGTGATCCACTGGGGAACGTTCAGAATCAGTTCCATCACCTTCTCAATATTCATCCTGCCGGAAAAAACCATCTCCTGGTATTCTCGGTTGCCTAGCAGATACACCATCAACGCCGGCATCTGCACAAAGCTCCCCACCATGCTTCCCACAAAAAAAACTGCCAGAGCAATCAGAATCTCCAAAATTGGCTGATGCCCTTTGGAGGAAATATTGGCCATAAATTCCGGTTTGCGTATATCTCTCATTTTTGTTTTCACCTTTCTACCTATTTAGCCCAAATTTTTCGGTTATTTTTCTCCCAGAATAATAATAGACTTGTACGGAAAAAATAATCCCTGTCAAATACCCCGCTACGACCAACAGGGCATGACTTAACTTGTCTTAAACGCCCCAAGGGGCAGGGAAGAATATCAATGCAAGGAGGAGCGCTACTATGCTATTGCGAAAAAAGGATGTGGATTTACTGGCAAGCGAACTGCTGGAGAGAACCTTGGAAACCCAGCAGGAAATCTATATTGCCCAGATGGAAAAGGAATTTGAAGATGACTATTCCTCCGACCAAATCGACAGAATCTACCATAGATACCGCTACTATTTACGCCATGGAAGACGGGAAGATTGCTAGCACAACAAAAAACACTTAATATTCATTGTACCGGCAGCCAGCGCATGGGACTGCCGCACCTGCCAAAGCATATGCAGGATATAGCATCAAAGCATTTTACTGAATCAGCCATATCCTGTATATGTTTTCCTAGTGTAAAGCATCAAAACACGCCATCTCTATTCAGCCATTCCCTGCCTTTGGGACTGACTTTCCGCCAGTTCAGAACCTTCGTCACCACGCTCTGTCATAAACCTCTCAATCACCTTCACCACCCCGTCCTCGTCATTGGAACCGGTTACATAATCCGCCGCCTCTTTCACCTCGCTCTGGGCATTCCCCATGGCAACACCCAGGCCGGCAAGACGAAGCATGGACAAGTCATTATAGCTGTCTCCCACGCAGATTGTACGATCCTTTTTCACATCCAAGCGTTTGATCAGTTTTTCCACCGCCACGCCCTTGTCCACGAACTTGGGCAAAATCTCCACATAATAGGGATCGGAGCGGAACACATTCAGCCTGCTGCCAAATTTTTCCTGCATCAGCTTCACTACCTCCTTCATCCGCTCCGGCTCCCCGGACAGCAAGAACTTATTCACAGGGAAGGATAATTCCTGCACGAAGGCATCCGACTCCCGCAGCGTCACGTCGCAAGCCCTGGCATCCACCTCCACATAAGAATCAATCCCATTTCCCGCTATCATCTCCTTTTTCTGATCGTGGAATGCGAAGATGCCCACATTCTCCTCCTTGGCCGCCTGATAGATGGGTACATGGAGATCCCGGTCAATCATGCGATTGTAAATGCATTCCCCCGTCTTGCAGTTCAC
>CATKZA010000307.1 GCA_949841235.1 uncultured Clostridiaceae bacterium | reverse complement strand
GTATCCAGCAGATGCTTTCATTTGTTTCAAATCTTGATGGAATACCAAAGATTTCAGAGGTTTATGGAATATGGGGAGGACACTGGCAAGGGGGAAGTTCCGGTGCAAAAAGATGCGCCTTCCATTGTCTTGGAGCATGTGGGCTTTTCTTATCCGGGAACGGAGAAAGAAGTGTTGAAAGATATTGACTTGCAGGTGCGTCCGGGGGAGAAGGTTGCCATCGTGGGGGTGAATGGCGCGGGCAAGACGACCCTCATGAAGCTGATCTGTGGCCTGCTCCACCCTACCAGCGGCAGGATTCTGATCAATGGCGTGGATATGGAGACTATGGAGGCGGAGGAGCGGTATGTGTGGTTTTCCTGCACCTTTCAGGATGTGCAGTTTCTTCCTCTTTCCATCCGGGAAAACATATCTCAGGAGATTCGCAATGCTGATTTTGTCCGGGAAGGGATTTCTCAGAAAATGGGAGATGGCTCTCAGCCGAATATGATGGGGAGTGCAGAGGAGCGTGATGTGGAAAATCATTTGCCGGAGTATCACGAGGGGGATGAGAAAATATGGCGCTGTCTGGAACTGGCGGGCATCAGGCGGGAAATCGAGGAATTGCCGGATCAACTGGATACCCTGCTGGAGAAGAATATCAATGAGGATGCCACGGATTTTTCCGGGGGACAGAGGCAGAAACTGATACTTGCCAGGGCGCTGTACCGGGATGCAGGGGCTTTGATACTGGATGAGCCTACGGCTGCGCTAGATGCCTTGGCGGAAAATGAGATCTACGAGAAATATGCGGAGTTTGCCAGAGGAAAGACTTCTTTCTTCGTATCCCACCGACTGTCCAGCACGCAGTTTTGCGACAGGATATTGCTGTTGGATGGCGGAATCATTGCAGAAGAGGGGACGCATGACGAACTTTTGGCGGCAGGGGGCATCTATGGCAAGATGTTTGCAATGCAGAGTGAATATTACGTGACTTCTTCATAGGGCAATAACATTCGAAGATTTTTGGCATGAATTGTGTCCAAAATAAGAGTTTATCGGTTTCATTTTTATATTTTATGCAAAATGTGTGCATTTCAAGGCTGAAAGCGTTACCGGTTACTATGAATGGCGAAGTTGTAAATAGTAACAATATGATTGGGGAGGCGAATAGGAATGAAAGAGGAAAAGATTCGGTTCAAAGATGCTGTGAAAATCAACCTGAGGGGATTATTGCTTGTGTATTCCCTAGTGCCGGGAAATTTGTTTATGAATGCGATGCTTATCGTGGTTGATGTGGTTTGTTCCTACTGGAATTTTTTTTTCCTGGCAAAGCTTGTCAATGACGTGGTGCTGGGAAGCTCCAGGGAAGTTTTGGTGTGGGATGTGATTCTGGTGACGATCGGACAGACGCTGGTTTTGTTTTTATTTAACTTGCTGCAAAAGTTTTGGTATTATTCCGGATCTAATTCTTGGGATGCGCCGAATGCCTATCTGAATGAGAAAATCATGTCCATGGATTATGAATATATGGAATCCGAGTCCATTCACAATAGGCGGCGGGACATTGATGCCATGGCTCGGTATAGCGGTGGTGGCATGTGCAAGCTGTTCTGGCTGGCTACGCCGGTTGTGGAGAGGATGATTCAGATGCTGGTGGCATTTGGCTACATGGCATATCTTGCGAGCCGCAGCTTTGTGGCTTTTCCGGGGGAACCTTGGAAGGCGGTGGCATTTGTGGGTGTTTTTTCCATAGCCTTTGTCATGCTTCTTATTCTTAGTATGAAAAAGAATAAGGTGGCGGAGAAAAAAATGAATCAGTATAATGAGGCCAATGTGCCGAACTACCGGCAATACCAGTTTTACACTAGGGAATATATGGAGAAGGAGGAGTGCGGAAAGACGATTCGCATGTTTCGCCAGCAGAATGTGTTGTCCTTCTATTTTGATAAACTCATGAAGGAAATTAATGGGAATATTGATAAAATTGGCAAAGAAGACCAGAAAAGAAATGTGTGGGTGGGAGCGATTGAGGCTCTCGTGTCAGGTCTGGTATACTTTCTTCTGGCCGTGATGGTATCCAAGGGGGCGATTCTGGTGGGCAGCATCTGTCTGTATGCGGGATGCATTACCAATTTCTTGCTGCATTTTCGGGGATGGCTGGCGCAGTGGGTGGAGATTTCCGTAAATACCAAGTATGTGAAGATGTATCTTGATTTTCTGGATATTCCCAATAAGAAGTACGAGGGAACGCTGCCGGTGGAAAAGCGGGATGATGACAAATTTACCATAGAGTTCCGCCATGTGTCCTTTCGGTATCCCGGCTCTGACAGGGATGTATTGAAGGATTTCTCTATCAAGTTCCACATTGGAGAGCGTCTGGCGGTAGTGGGGAAGAATGGTTCGGGCAAGACCACGTTCATCAAGCTGCTGTGCCGCCTGTATGACCCCACGGAGGGGGAGATTCTGCTCAATGGCATAGATATCCGCAAGTACGATTACCGGGAATATCTGTCCCTGTTCAGCGTGGTGTTCCAGGACTTCAAGATTCCTGCCCTGCCACTGGGAGAGAATGTGGCAGTTTCCAGAGAGTACGATGCTTCCAGAGTGAAGTCGGTGCTGGAGCGGGTTGGTCTGGGAGAACTGCTCCGAAAAATGCCCGATGGGCTGAACACTCCCCTGTACACGGATTTTGATAAGAATGGCGTGGACATTTCCGGGGGCGAGGCGCAGAAAGTCGCCATCGCCAGGGCGCTCTACCATGATACTCCCTTCGTGATACTGGATGAGCCTACGGCGGCGCTGGATCCGCTGGCAGAGTATGAAATCTACTCTCATTTTGACGATCTGGTGGGAACCAAGACGGCGGTATATATCTCCCACCGACTGTCCAGCTGCCAGTTCTGCAATGACATTCTGGTGATTGACGAGGGGAAGGCGGTGCAGAGGGGGAACCATGAGAAGCTGGTGAAGGATCAGGAAGGGCTGTATTACACGCTGTGGAATACCCAGGCGCAGTATTATCAGACGGAGGGATAGTCCGATAT
>CATKZA010000306.1 GCA_949841235.1 uncultured Clostridiaceae bacterium | reverse complement strand
GCAGTGACCGCCTCCCTACTTCCGCTGCCCATATTCGTTCACGGAAACCTTGTCCAGAATGCGGTTCAGGCAGATTTGCATCACATCCCCCGTCTCATTCTCTATCTTAATCACATGGACAGATACCCAGTGATATTCCCCCTGCCTGTCCTTCTGATACAGTTCCGCATATACCTCATTTTTTCCATTTCCATAGTTGCGCAGTAGATTCTCCCTGGAAAAGCATCGCAAAAATAACTTCTGATAATTGGAATGGATATTCTGCACTCCATCTTCTATCATGTCATCATAGCACCCGGAAAATGCAAGGTCGCTATGCAGAAATCCCTCATCCCGCACCATGGTAAAAGTATTCTTCGTCAGATTTGCTAAGATAATCATGGGATACACCTGCATCACCGCATTGACAATCCCCATCATCTCTTTCATGGACATATGGCTCTCTTCTATCAAATTTCTGCTGATTTCGTCAAACATACCAATCACCTCCATAGATTCCCTTCTACATCTCTCTACTTTTCTATTATAACCCCTTTCCCCTCTTTTTTCCATAGCAACCGGAAAAAAGAGGATATGAGAAAGTAGAAATTGTTACTTTTCACGGCGTGGGGAGCGTTTCCCTCGTGATTGCAAGTGCCGATAAGGGAAAAATGAGGGAAGGTTTTGCTGATGCTCCGGCAATACGCTAAGCAATCCAAAATTCAAAACAGGGATAATACTATTGGAAGTTCTCACTTCTGCCTTACTACAGATAATATGTCCAAAGACAATTTTATCAACTTCCGCAACCAGACTTCATTCGAGGATATCATCCCGTGTCCGCAACTCATGAACCATCCAGTGTTCATATGGGCACCCTATCCATTACCTCACCTACATCTTTCTTTGGCAAGTAAACGACAGTTCAATTCATAAAGAGCGGTTTTATTTGAATCCCATTTCAATTTTGCCTGAGCTTCTTTATAGTTTAGCAAAACATAGCGGGTATGCTCATGGGAAAGTTCGATTACGTCCTTGCATTCAAAGGCAAATGCATATTCGGGTATAACATACATATCTTCTGGCCAATTGTCTAAATAGCGTTTTGGAAAGATATTGGTAGGAATATAGCACACTGACTTTAACTCGATAATTCTATCGGCAAAAACTCCACTTTCTTCCGATATCTCCCGTTTTACGGCCTGCAGCGGTGATTCATCATCCCTTTACCTGCTCCACCCGCACTGCACGCAACATAGTACATTCTTGTAAACTCATCACCAGAGGATTCTTGGTTTAAACATGGTGCCGAATATAATGAAGATATTGTTATCCCGTCATTCGTTTCTGTCTGGTAAGGGTAAAAACAAGGGAAAACTGTTGATTTTCTGATATGCAAGGCTTGGGAAAGCCTGTAAAATGTGAAAAGTTTATAAGGTAATTATGTAAATATTTTATTATCTATTCCCCATGCCGTGAAAAGTAAGTAGAAATTTTAGTAACAAATTGCGTATAAAAATCCTTCCCTGCGGCACACTATATGACAGAACAAATTATCATTTGCAGAAAGGATATCATATTATGAAAGAAATCAATCGCAGCAGTAATTGCCACAGATCAGGAGCAAAGCAGGAAACCACACAGAACGTGCAGGGAGCCTCCAATAGTTCCGACCAAGATTCCTCCCGGAGCAAGTATGTGAAGGAAACAGACCGCAGAGAGCGTAAGGATGGCCCTGGCGGCAACTAGTGTCTTGTACAACGAAAGGCTCTGAAAAAGCCAGATGGGGCTGTCGCACCAAGAAAATATGTTCTTGTTCGCACGACAGCCCCATCCTTATGTTGTCACTATTCTCTTACATATCAAAGCAATTCCGCCCGCAATTCCTCCCCGCTCTTGGCACTTAAATATGCGGGAGGAATATCAAGCACCGTCTTGCAGCCGCTCTGTCCCTCCTCAGCCAGACGGTAGGCCGCCCTGGCATAGGCAATCAGCACGCTGGAGGTGAATTCCGGGTTGGAATCCAGCTTCAGGCGGTATTCAATCAGATGCCGATTCTCCTTTTCCATGCCCGTCGCGCCGCTGCGCAGCACGAAGCCACCGTGGGGGATTCCGCCATGTTTTGTCTGCAGTTCCTCCTGGCTGATAAAATGTACCGTGGTGTCATAGTCTGCAAAATAGTTTGGCATGTTCTTAATCTCTTCCTCAATCTTCGCCGCATCCGCCCCTTCTTCCAGCACCACGAAGCACTCCCTTGTATGCTTTTCCCTGGTGGAAAACTCTGGATTCTCCCCGGAACGCACGGCCTCCAAGGCACTCTCCACCGGGATGGTATACTGCTTTGCGTCCTTTACCCCCTCTATGCGCCGCAAGGCATCAGAGTGACCCTGGCTCACGCCCTTGCCCCAGAAGGTATAGTCCTTGCCCTCCGGCAGAAGGGCATTGCCAAACAGGCGGTTCAGGGAAAACATGCCGGGATCCCAGCCCACGGAAATAATGCCCACATGGGAACTTTCCTTCGCCGCCGCATCCACATTGGCATAGTGTTCCGGAATCCTGGCATGGGTGTCAAAACTGTCAATCACATGGAAATATTTCACGTACTCCGGTGTCTGCTCCGGCAGATCCGTGGCACTTCCGCCGCACAAAATCATCACATCGATCCTATCCTTCCACGCCGGCGCATCTGCCACGCTGCACACTGCCGCACTCTCTGTAAGAATCGAAAGCGCAGAGGGATCCCTGCGGGTAAACACCGCTGCCAGTTCCATATCCTCATTCTGGCGAATGGCGCATTCCACGCCTCGTCCCAGATTGCCATACCCCAATATTCCAACTCTAATGCTCATAAAAATCCTCCATTCTTACTCAGCCCGCAAACAAATCTTTGGTTTCAGACAAACCAACAGCCGATTCTTTCCTTACCATCTTACCCCAAGACAGTCTAATTGTCCACTTCATAAAGCAATTTCCAATAAGCATTCATAAAATTTTTAAACTCCCCTCCCCTTAAAGCAATCCATGCATTCCCATAATATGGCTCATATCTTTTGCCGCCCTGCCCGTTCTGTCCC
>CATKZA010000305.1 GCA_949841235.1 uncultured Clostridiaceae bacterium | reverse complement strand
GAGGAGGGGCTTAGGGACTTAAACTTCGAGAATGTGCAGTTTGAGATTCAGTTTTCCCAGACGAAGGATTACACGGCAGAAGGCATAGACGAGGTGGAGTTTATGATTTCCCTGAACCCGGGACAGCCCTTAAAGCCCCTGGCTAATGTTGCCTCCGGCGGGGAGCTGTCCCGTATCATGCTGGCAATCAAGGCCGTGATGGCGAAGCGGGACGAAATCGAGACGCTGATTTTTGACGAGATTGACGTGGGAATCAGCGGAAGGACGGCCCAGATGGTGGCGGAGAAGATGGCCATGATTGGCAGGAGCCATCAGGTGATCTGCATATCTCACCTGTCCCAGATAGCGGCTATGGCGGATACCCATTTCCTGATCGAGAAGGAGAATGAGGCGGACAGCACCCACACGGAGATCCGCCTTCTGACAGAGGAGGAATCGGTGGAGGAACTGGCTAGGATATTGGGAGGTGCCAAGATTACGGAGGCAGTGAGGAAGAGTGCCGGTGAGATGCGGCAGCTGGCGAAGCAGACAAAAGAAAAAATCTCGGACTGTCATCGAACCGTGAATAGTAACGAGTAGCGACCATGAATGGAATAATGCATAAATTCTTTAAACTGGTATATGATAACAAATATACCAGTTTTGCTGTACAGGAGGAATTTATGGAAAAAAGAAAGTATCGCTTGCTGTTATTCTTCGTGCTTATGGTCAATACCGCTGTGATTGGCATTTGGTACTGGCAGAAATTAGAGCAGAAAATACCCAATCATATCTATTTCTTCCAGGATCAGGTGGAGCGGAATGCAAAGATAGATTTTGACATGTTTGGGGTGGGGGAGCCCCAGTCTGTGCCGGTGAGCACGCTGGGAAGCTATCAGGCGGAACTGAAACTATTTGGACTATTTCATTATAAAAATATACAATTTGATGTTATTGAGGAGGAGAAGGTGATGCCTTCCGGCAGGGCAGTAGGGCTTTACATCCAGTCTGACGGCGTGATGGTTCTGGGGACTGCCAAGGTTCAGGGGAAGGATGGGATGTCCTATGAGCCGGCAAAGGATATTCTCCAGCCCGGGGATACCATTTACCGGGTGGAGGGCAAGAGCGTGAAAAATATTGATGAGGTGGTGGATGCCATTGACAGCAGCGGAAAGAAGAAGATCACCCTGGGTGTTCGGAGGAATGGCAATGCGATTCGGGTCAAGGTGGATGCCATCCAGGGAAAGGACGGGGCCTATCGTCTGGGCATCTGGCTGCGGGAGGACACCGAGGGCATCGGGACGCTGGCCTTCGTTACCAGCAAGAATCAATATGCGGCTCTGGGGCACGGAGTCACGGATATTGATACGGGAAAGGTGATTCCTCTGGAGAAGGGGACGGTGTATCCGGCTCAGATTGAGGATATACGGAAGGGGAAGCGGGGCACGCCGGGGGAACTGGTGGGCAGTGTCGCCTTAGGGAAAAATAATTGCATCGGCACCATTGAGAGCAATACGGCATTGGGAATCACTGGGGAAATCCAGAATCAGGAATACGCCTATCGGGAGGAGGATGCCATGCCTATCGGGCTAAAGCAGGACGTGAAGAAGGGGAAGGCTTGGATACAGTGCCAGCTGGGGACGAAATTGGAGCGGTTTGAGATCTCTATCGAGGAAATCCATATCAATTCTAAGGGCAATAAGGGAATGGTGGTGAAGATGACGGATAAGAAATTGCTGAATCGCACCGGAGGAATCGTGCAGGGGATGAGCGGGGCTCCCATTATCCAGAATGGAAAGGTGATCGGGGCCATCACCCATGTGTTCGTGAATGATCCCACCGGGGGATATGGCACTTTTATAGAGAATATGCTGTAGCGGTATCACGAGAAACCGATAAGGATGTCGAAATGTAGGCTTTCATTCTGGTTGAGAGAACTTTCCGGACATGCATATAATTACTGTAAAAGTAAAAGTGGCATGTCAGTTTAGCATAAGCTTGGAAATAGGCAAAACTAGGCCGTAAACAGAAAGGAAAGCAGAATGCAAGAAGTAAAAGTTTTATTGGTGGACGACAACAGAAGAATCGTGAACTTACTGAAAGAGGCTCTTACCAAGGAGGAGGACATACAGGTGGTTGGTACAGCGGCAGATGGGGAAGAGGCATTGAAGATGATTCATTTGTTGAAGCCGGATGTAGTTCTGCTGGATCTGATTATGCCGAAGATAGATGGGCTGGGCGTGATGGAGCGACTGAGGAACAGCGAGGAGGCGGTTCCCAAATTTATCGTAGTGTCAGCGGTGAGCCAGGAGAGCGTGACGGAGCATGCCTTTGCCCTGGGGGCGGCCTATTATATTCTGAAACCTTTTGATACCAGGGTGCTGGTGTCCAGGGTTCGGGCCGTAGGTGCGGGAAAAGACTGCGATAGGAAGGTGATCAACACCGTCTTTGAGAATCCCCAGCCCAGCAAGATGGGATCCCTGGAGGCAGATGTGACGAATATCATTCATGAGATTGGCGTGCCGGCACACATCAAGGGATACCAGTATCTGAGGGATGCCATCGTCATGTCTGTGAATGATGGGGAAATCATGGGGTCGATTACCAAGCGTCTCTATCCCACCATTGCCAAGAACCATAAGACGACCTCGAGCAGGGTGGAGCGGGCCATTCGCCATGCCATCGAGGTGGCGTGGAGCCGGGGGAAGATGGACACCATTGAGGAACTTTTCGGATACACTGTCAATTCCCGGAAAGGGAAGCCGACCAATTCGGAATTCGTGGCGCTGATTGCGGATAAGATTCGGCTGGAATACAAAATGAGGGCATGAGATGGATGTTGCTATTCACAGTCAAATAAGAGGAAGGATAATTTCTTGTTATCTGCCCAATATGTGAACTTTTGCAGACTGCACAGCATAGGTTATTGAAGTTTTTTGCTCCAAAGTATTGAGCGGCATCCGAAAAAGAAAAGACTGGACACGCCGCCAGACAACATAGGATTTCGAGAGGAACTTTGCCTTGCAAGGTTTCGATGAATATGTGCCTCGCAGCATTGTCTGAACAGCATGCACCGTTTCAG
>CATKZA010000304.1 GCA_949841235.1 uncultured Clostridiaceae bacterium | reverse complement strand
TTGACCCAGAGTATGAGGAGCGTGTCATCGGCCATGCCGAGGTGCGCCAGACCTTCAAGGCTTCCGGCGTGGGCATGATTGCAGGATCTTACGTGCTGGATGGAAAGATCGTAAGGGATTGCAGCGTGCGCATCAGCCGGGAAGGAGAGCAGTTATTCGAGGGTTCACTGGCATCCTTGAAACGCTTCAAGGACGATGTGAAGGAAGTGGCTGCCGGATATGAGTGCGGCTTGGTATTTGAGGGCTTCCAGGAAATCCAGGTGGAGGATCAGATTGAGGCGTATATCATGGTGGAGGTTCCCAGAACATGATGTGATTAAAACTGATGTTTTAGCAATGAATATGTTCGTGCCGGCGAAGCCGGCATGTTCGGAAGATAGAAGAAAGGGTTAGGCAATGAAGAAAAATAGTATCAAGTATTCCCGGATGAACGGGGAGGTGCAGAGGGAACTGAGCAAGATCATTTCCCAGGATATCAAAGATCCAAGGATTCATCCCATGACCTCCGTGGTTTCGGTGGATGTGACCCCGGACTTGAAGTACGCCAAGGTGTATGTGAGCGTGCTGGGAGATGAGGCGGACAGGGAGAGTACCAGCAGGGGGCTAAGGAGTGCCGCCTCCCACATTCGCTCCTGTCTCGCAAAGAATTTGAACCTGCGCAATACGCCGGAACTCACCTTTGTGATGGATGATTCTATCGCCTATGGCGTCAATATGTCCAAGCGGATCGATGAGTTGAACAGACATGAATAAAGCATAGATTGCTTGTGCCGCAGAGCGGCATGATTGAAAGTTTGCAAAATTGCAGAATATGGAAAAGAAAGGCATGGGGATTATGATGGATTTAAGAAGTGCTGCCAGCGGGGCAGAGCGAATACTGATTGCCGGCCATGTGCGTCCAGACGGAGACTGCGTGGGCAGCGTGGTTGCTGCCGGCCGGTATTTGAAGAATATCTTCCCTGACAAATGCATCCATGTGTATCTGGAGGCGCTGCCGGAGAGGTTTGCCTTTCTCGCAGAGGAAGGGATGGTAAAGGATCATGTGGCCGAAGAGCCTTACGATCTGTGCATCGTGGTAGATTCCAGCGACCCAGACAGGCTGGGAGATGCCCGGGAGGCATTTGAGAGGGCGGAAAGCACTCTTGTGGTGGATCACCATGTGAGCAATCAGTTGTACGGAAAGGCGAACGTGGTGGTGGTGGATGCCAGTTCCACCTGTGAAGTGCTCTATGGGCTGATGGAGCCGGAATACGTGGACGAGAAGGTGGCGGAGGCGCTGTATATCGGCATCGTGACGGATTCCGGCGGATTCCGGTATCCCAATACCTCCGGAAAGACCATGGAGATTGCCGGTGCGCTGATGGAAAAGGGGATTCCCTTCCATGAGGATATGGACAGGTGCTTTTATGAGCGAACGTATACCCAGACCCAGCTTCTGGGGCGGACATTGCTGGCCAGCATGCGGGTGATGGAGGGGAAGTGCATCGTGGCCGCCATCACCCAGCGCATGATGGAGTTTTACGGGGCGAAGACGGAAGACATTGACGGGATCATTGACCAGCTTCGCATCATCAAAGGGGTGGAAGTGGCGATTCTGCTCCATGAAACAGGCCATCAGGAATATAAGGTGAGCATGCGGTCTAACCAAGTGGTGGACGTGAGCAAGGTGGCAGTTTATTTTGGGGGAGGCGGACATGTGCGGGCCGCAGGCTGTACCATGAGGGGTTCTATACATGATGTGTGCAATAATTTAACCGAACATATAGAAATGCAGATGATGGAGTAAAGAAGAAAGGACCAGGTCCATGGATGGCATATTAAATATCTACAAAGAGCCTGATTTCACCTCCCACGATGTGGTTGCCAAGCTGCGGGGCATCCTGCATCAAAAGAAAATCGGGCATACCGGCACGCTGGATCCGGCGGCTATGGGCGTATTGCCCGTCTGTTGCGGGAAGGCCACGAAAGTCTGCGAACTGCTGACGGAGAAGGATAAGACATATCAGGCGGTATGCAGGCTGGGAGTGGTGACGGACACCCAGGACGATACGGGAGAGATTCTGGAAGAGCATTCCTTTAAGGATGTGACAGAGGAGGAGGTGCGGGAGGCTGCCGTTTCGTTTCTGGGAGACAGCAGCCAGATTCCTCCCATGTACTCCGCCCTCAAAGTCAACGGAAAGAAATTATATGAACTTGCCAGAGAGGGGAAGACGGTGGAGAGAAAGCCTAGGAGCATTCATATTTCCCAGTTGGATATACTGCAAATGGATTTGGAGGAGGGAACTTTCCTCATTGAGGTCACATGCTCCAAGGGAACCTATATCCGTACCCTGTGCCATGACATTGGCACAAAGCTGGGGACGGGGGCGGTGATGCAGAGCCTGGTGCGTACCAGAGTGGCGAATTTCGTCATTGAGGAGGCTGTCACTCTGGGGGAGCTGGAGCGACTGCTCGCAGAGGAGCCGGAAGAATTTCAGCGAAAGATCATCCCGGTGGATTCCCTCTTTCCGGAGTATCCCAAAAAGCAGATCCTGCCAGAGTACAGCAAGCATCTCTTTAATGGAAATATTCTGGAGGAAAGCTATCTGAGGAATTTGGACGGCAGACAGGAAGAACTTGGCAGCAAGGTGCTGATCTATGATCAGGATGGCGGGTTCAAGGCGGTTTACCGCAGGCAGAAGAATAACTACGTGGTGGTTAAGATGTTTTAGGACATGTTGCCACATGCAGTAGCAGAGAAGAGAGTTTTGACATGGAAATCATTACAGGATGGGATTTTAGGCTGGAGAATAGCTGCGTTTCCCTGGGAAAGTTTGACGGAGTGCACAAGGGGCATCGCTTTCTGCTGTCTAAAGTATTGGAACAGAGGGAGCATATTCCCACGGTGTTTACCTTCCAGTTAGGAAGAGGCGCTGAGCGGGTGTATGTTCAGCGGGAAAAGGATCAGATATTGGAGACGCTTGGCATGGAAAGGGAGATCGTCTTTCCCTTCGATGAGGAGACCAGAAATCTTTCCGCAGAGGATTTTGTCCGGGAGGTGCTGGTAGGAAGGCTGGACGCAAGAT
>CATKZA010000303.1 GCA_949841235.1 uncultured Clostridiaceae bacterium | reverse complement strand
CACTGCCTTCCAGACCCTGTTAGATCGGGAGGCAGAGCGAGGCATTGAGGAGATCAAGATATTCCAATATGCGCTTTTGGCATCCTTGGAGGGACTTCCCAAAGATTACCAGGCCACCGACAAGGCAGTGGCGGAAATCACCAAATCCTTTCAGCAGAGCCTGAACAACGCCCAGAGTACAATCGTTATCTATAACAGCCAGAACAAGGTCATTTACCGCAATAGCAACCTCCAGAGCAACCTCATCAAAAAAGCAAATGGCGGCACATCCGGCATCTGGCAGATTGCAAAGCATGGAAATCACTACTATATGGAGTCCCTATGCCGGGCAAATAGCAGCAAAGAGAAATACACGCTGGAAGTGCATCGTAAAATCGACCACATTTATCAAGATCGGGATTTGCTGTACGAGAGGTATCACCTTACCCTGATTCTGGTATTCGCCGGAATCACCGTGATCCTCTTCCTATTCTCCGTCCATTTCACCCGCCCTGTGCGGAAACTGTCCCAGATCACCCGCTCCTTCGCCCAAGGAAATTACGAGAGCCGCATCAAAGAGCGGGGGCATGATGAGGTGGCGCTCCTGAGCCAGGACTTCAATCGGATGGCAGGGCAAATTGAAGGAAATATTCTGGAGTTAAAAGAAAATGCCCGGCGCAAAGAAGAATTTACCCAGGCATTCTCCCATGAACTGAAGACACCGCTGACTTCTATCATCGGCTACGCAGACATGCTCCGCTCCAGAAATATGGCCGAAGAAGAAATCATCTCCTCTGCGGATTATATTTTCCATCAGGGAAAGCGTCTGGAACGCCTGGCCATGAAGATGATGGAATTAATCTATATCGACCGGCAGTCCATCCAATTCCAAGAAATAGATGCGATGCTCTTTACCAATAAAATAAAGACCATGACAGAACCTCTATTGCAAAAAAAATGCATCCAGCTGGAATGCCGGGTAGAACGAGGACTTCTCTATGGAGACCTGGATCTGCTGCTATCCCTGTTTTCCAATCTCATTGACAATGCCAGGAAGGCTTGCGGCGAAAATGGAAACATCCTCCTGTCCGGGCAGTCCTTAGATCGCAGATACCTCTTTGCCATCGAAGATGACGGCAGAGGCATGCCAGAAGAGGAAATCCATAAGATTACCGAGCCATTCTACATGATTGACAAATCCCGGGCAAGGAAAGAGGGCGGCGCAGGCATCGGTATGACGCTGTGCCAGAAAATCATCTCCCTCCACCAGGCAGAATGGGTTATCGAGAGCCAGCCTGACAAAGGAACAAAAGTGAAAATCGTCTTTCAGAAATATCATCAGGAAAGGAAGGAATCTGACAATGAAGGGAATGGATAAATCCAAAATACGCCAGTTCGTCTACACAGTCTGCGGAATCGCCTGCGTGGGCACCATTCTGTATGCTGCCTTCGCATTTCCCCAATATTATTGCCGGTTCCGCGACAAGAACACCCTAAACAATGCGAATTATATGGACATCAATGTCAATACGTACGAGACCGACTACGCCTCCTTCCCTGAGAAAATCCACGCCCTGGCCCGGGCATATTATGCCGGAGCCCCCCTGGGGGATATGCCTCTGCGAGCCGTGCAGGTAAATGAGCCAGGGGTGGGAATGGATCAAAAAGAACTGACTAGCATTGTCAATGATGAATTTATGACACTATATAAGGAAGGAAGCCTCCCCCAGAAGCTCAAGGCAAATGCCAAAAAAATGACGCTATCCCAGCGCTATACCATCTATGAGGCCAATCCCAAAAATGATTTCAAAGGCATCAGCTGCTGGAAACTGATATACGCTAGCAAAAAAAGAACCATCACCCTATATCTTGATGAGGAGTACCACAAGATATACTACCTAAAAATCCATCGGTTAAAAAAAGCTCGACAAGATAAATTCGCAGAATGGGGAAATTATTCCTATGCCCCAAAAACAACAGACGAATATTTCTCCGGCTATCAGACAAATTTTGTTGCTTGCTGGAACGGCCTGATGCAATACTACGCCCTCCCCCTATACTCTGAAACAATCAATCAATGGGCAGATGCAAGCAATTTGTATGGCGTTGTCAGCTTCCGGGACGGATGCAGCATCTCCCTCTTTGAAAATTACGACAACTCCGTCCAAGAGTACACATGGGACTTGGGATTGCAGATGGAAGAAATGATACAATTCTGATGCCCTTTTGCAGGAAAATCGATGCAATGTACTGCTATCCTAAAAACATACCAGAGGAGAGGAGGGATGCATCGCAATGAAACGAAGCAAAAAAGCCATCGTCCCACTGCTGGGAGTCTTGGCTGCAGAGGGGGTGATCGTCTTTCTCCTAACCTGTGCCTGGACAGGAGCCATCATGTCAGGGGAGAACACCGCTGCCATGACACCATCTGCAACTCCTGACCGGCAGGATAGGACAATCTCTACACCTGAAACGGCCTTGGTAGATAACACCGCCGTTTCAAGTGCAGAGAAAAAAGAAATCAAAAAAATTTATAAAACTGATAAAAAAACACTTGCATTAGTAAACAAGAAAAAGAAATTAAAAACGTCGTACCATTCTTCCCTGATCCCCATCTGCCAAGGACGTCTGCAAGCCTCGGAATACCTTTATGATTCCCTGGTGCGGATGCTGGCAGATGCCGGGGATGAGGGATACCAATATTTTATTGCTTCCGCATACAGAAGCAGAGAAAAGCAGCAAGCATTAATCAATGATGGCGTGCGAAAAAGAATGCGCCATGGCGCATCCTACGACGAGGCCATAGAAAAAACATACGAAGAGATCATGCCGGCCGGACACAGCGAGCATGAGACCGGATTAGCACTGGATATCCTGTGTTCCGGAAATATGCATATGGATGTCTCCCAGAAGGAAGAGCCTGGAAACAGATGGCTCCGCAAGCATTGCTACAAATACGGCTTTATCCTACGCTACCCAAAGGGCAAAGAACACATCACCAACACCACCTATGAGCCATGGCATTTTCGATATGTAGGGGAGAGAGCGGCAAAATATATGAGGGAACAAAATTTGACTTTAGAGGAATTTTGGGATGGCATGGAATAGAGAAGCGGGACGCACCAATATC
>CATKZA010000302.1 GCA_949841235.1 uncultured Clostridiaceae bacterium | reverse complement strand
ACAGGACTCACTTGTATGGGTTGTGTGAGAGAAGTGGTGATATACGTTTGTCGACGGTGCCGCTTCCTCACTATTTTTGTGTATAGAGGTTTCTAATGCCGTCACGTAATCCCTGTGCACGTGATACGCCTGTTTTTTGACAGTACTCGTCAAGTACTGCTGCTTCTTCTTTTGATAGTGAGACATTAACGCGTATTGTCATTGGATTTTCTTTCGGTGGTCTTCCCCTTTGCTTTTTTTGCATGTTTTCCTCCCATTTGTTGTTTTATATGTATTTTATTATGATTTTGTTGTAAAATCAATGTCTTTTTATGCAAATTTCTATTGTCTAATCCTTTTTGAATTAAGGAGAGGAGGACTCTTTAACTAAGGGATAAATCCTAATTTTTTAAAGAATTAAAGTGTCAAACGCGAGTATATATCATGCATTTTTGGAGTTGCAAGCATTGTGATTCGCAGTGATGCATAAAAAGGAATGGAAAGGGTAATATTGATAGGAAAATAAGAGGCAGAAACGAGAGGTGACTATGGAAGCACAATTAAATTGCAAACACCAATCAGAGAAAACCATGGATATATTTATGGGCAGTTATGAGGAGAGAAAGAAGAAGATTGAGCAGCTTCTGGACATTCCTGACAATTTTGACATGCTGAATCGGGAATTTATCATTGGCGGGAAGAAGACGACCCTCTATGCAGTGGATGGTTTTTTAAAGGGGGAAATTTCAGAGAAAGTGATGGAGTTTTTTTATTCCATTACGGAGGAGGAGATGCCAACGAAATATGAAGAGTTCGTGGCAAAGGGGATTCCCTATGTGGATATCATCACGCTGACGGATCAGGAAAAATTCATCCATATGCTTCTGTCAGGCATGTCCTGCATGCTGATCGATGGCTTTACCGAAATTGTCGCCATTGATTTCAGGGAGTATCCCAGCAGAAGCGTGGACGAGCCGGATCAGGACAAGGTATTGCGGGGATCCAGGGATGGCTTTGTGGAGACGCTTATCCCAAATATTGCTCTGATTCGCCGGCGCATTCGGGATATTAACTTGCAGTTCCGTATCTTTAAGGTGGGAAAAAGTTCCAGGACAGATGTATCAATCGCATATATGAAAGGGCGGGTGAAGGAATCCGATGTGCAGGAAATCGTTCGCCGGATGGAAAAGATTCCTGTGGATGCCCTGACCATGAATCAGGAGAGCTTGGCAGAGATTTTATTTCCCAGAAACTGGTGGAATCCCTTTCCCAAGTTTAAATATACGGAGCGTCCCGATACTGCCGCCGCCTGTCTTTTAGAAGGAAGCGTGGTGATGCTGGTGGACAATTCCCCGGCAGTGATGGTTATTCCCACTTCTCTTTTCAGCATTATGGAGGATGCCAATGACTATTACTTTCCCCCGATTACCGGAACTTATCTCCGTCTTACCAGAATGCTCACCAGCGTTGCGGCCACCTTTATCACGCCGGTGTTTCTCCTGCTATTAAATAATCCGGACTGGCTGCCAAATGACTGGAGATTCCTGCTAATCAAAGATGATGCCAATATTCCGCCCCTGTTCCAATTTCTCATATTAGAATTTGCCATTGACGGATTGAAGATGGCATCGGTCAATAGTCCCAATATGCTTACCACGCCCCTTAGCATCGTGGCTGGTATCGTATTTGGCGATTACACGGTGGGATCAGGTCTCTTCAATCCGGAAATCATGCTGTATATGGCGTTTGTGGCGGTGGCGAATTATACCCAGAGCAATATGGAACTTGGCTATGCCATTAAGTTTCATCGCCTGGTGCTCCTGATTCTAACCGGCGTGTGGGGGCTGACCGGGTTTGTAATCGGTACGGTGTTCCTGTGTGCCATGCTGCTATTCAATCCCACCCTGATCGGAAAAGGGTATATGCACCCTCTGATTCCATTTGAGGGCAGACAGCTATTGAAACGATTCTTCCGAGTCACATTGCCTGCCAGTGAGAGAAATCAGACAAAGGGCTAAGTCTGATTCTTTTATGCTGGGCGTGATGGGGTCGGTGCTTAAAACATTGCTTGGCCACTGCCAGCGATAAAAATATGAATGTAGCATTTAAATGCGATTGCGCAAGATTGCATTGTTATATAAGAAAAGAACCGGATTTGCCAAACCGGTTCTTTTCTTATTTTAAAGTTGAGAGGATCTGCCAATCCGATTCACTTAATATATGAAATCGAGGGAGTGAGCCAATCCGATTCATTTGTAATATGAAATCGAGGAAGCCCGCCAATCCGATTCATTTGTAATATGAAATCGAGGAAGTCTGCTGATCCAGTTCATTTGTTATATGAAATCCAACGAAATTTCCTACTTATTGTGCAGGTCAATGCGTTCCTGAATATAATTTTCCAGGACTTTGACGGTGCCGTCAATTTCTAGGGAACTGCTATTGATGCAGATGTCGTATGCCCTGGAATCCCCCCACTTATTGTCTGAGTGCCTATTGTGGTATCTCTGCCTCTTGCGGTCATGCCGATCGATTTTCGCAAGAGCTTCCTTTTCGCTCACATTGTATTTGGTCATAATGCGTTCCAGCTTATGGTGTTTCTCACCGGTCACGAAGATGGATATCAATCCATCAAAACCCTGCAAGACGGTTTCGGCACAGCGTCCTACAATTACGAAGGACTCGCCGGATTCTGCCTTTTCCCGGATAAAGTCAAATTGGATTTCTGCTAAGATTTCTTCCATAGAGTTGGTATGCTTTCCCACTCTCCTCGAAAGAATATGGTTCTTCGGCTTCTCGTCATATTTCTCCAGAAGTTCGACTTTCACATCAAGCTCATTTGCAATCTCGTCAAGAATGCTCCTGTCGTAAATCTTCATCCCGAGGTGCTGGGCGATTTTTTCGGCAATCTCATGTCCGGCACTGCCGTATTCACGGCTGATGGATATTAGTATTTGCTTATTCATATAAAATCAATCCTCCATTCTTACTCAGCCCGCAAGTTTCCAGCGTGCTGTATCATTGATATTTTTCTGTGGAATAATGAGCAATACGCTGAGAAAATATGTTTTTCCCTGGGTCTTTACACTTATTGCCCCATTGTATTTTTCCGCTATAGTTTTTATATTTGTC
>CATKZA010000301.1 GCA_949841235.1 uncultured Clostridiaceae bacterium | reverse complement strand
ATCCCGGCCATTCTCCTTCCTCTGCATGGCAAGTTCCGAGTCTCCGTCAAAAGTCATATATTCAATCCAGTCCGCAGCCTCCTGCACCGTGCCGCTTCCCATATTCAGCGCGACATATGGCTCGCACCCGATCTGCTCGCACAGTTCCATAAACTCATGAGTGCCAAAATGATTGGTCTCCACCACGCCGCCCCAGTTCTTGTTGACGATGGATTTCCTCTCCTCCTTCGGCCCTACGCCGTCCCGCCAGTGATACTCGTCGGCAAAGCATCCGCCGGGCCAGCGAAGCACAGGCAATTCCACTTCCCGCAGCGCATCCACCACATCCCTGCGCATTCCATTCTTATTGGGGATCTTAGAATCCTCCCCCACATAGATCCCCTCATAGATGCACCTGCCCAAATGCTCCGAAAATTGCCCGTAAATCTCCGGCGCAATCCTGCTCTTTTTCCGCTCCACATCCATTTTCAACGTAACTCTCTTCATTTCGCCAGCCTCCTAACTTTTTCAATACAGTTCTCTCCGCCCCACAACCCTCCTCGCCTTCTCAGCGCAGTTCTCTCCGCACCGCAACCTCCCTCGCCTTCTCAGCGCAGTTCTCTCCGCCTCGCAACCTTCCTCATTTTTCCATTCGGTTCACCCATCCCTCTGTCGCATCACCCCTTCGTCCATGCCGCCCTCAACCATAATCATCCAAGACTTCATATCAAATCATCTCTTCACCTTTCCCATCGGCCAGATGCCCCGCAGGGCAGCACCAATCCGGTCTCCGAAACGGGAAGCCCGATTTCCTGAGCCTCCACCCTGCCCCCAAACCGCGGCACAATCTCCACATTCATCATATAAGACAGCACTGCCGGCTGCAGCCCTGTGGTGTAAGAATTAATTAGGAAGAACAGCGGCTCCTCAGACAAGATTTCCATGCACAGCTGCACGAAAGAATGAATCTTCTCCTCCATCTTCCAGATCTCTCCCTTGGGGCCTCTTCCATAGGAAGGCGGATCCATGATAATGCCGTCATAATGGTTTCCCCGCCGAATCTCCCGCTCCACGAACTTGACGCAGTCATCCACCAGCCAGCGGATTGGCGCTCCCGCAAGCCCGGAGGCAGCCCCGTTATCCTTTGCCCAAGCCACCATTCCCTTGGAGGCATCCACATGGGTTACCTGGGCACCCGCCGCTGCCGCCGCCAGAGTAGCGCCCCCCGTATAGGCAAACAAATTCAGCACCTTCACCGGCTGACCGGCCCTGCGAATCTTTTCCCCGAACCAATCCCAGTTCACCGCCTGTTCGGGAAAGATACCCGTATGCTTGAATTGAAAGGGCTGCAGATGGAAGTTTAGATTCCGATAAGAGATATCCCAAGTATCCGGCAAATCAAAAAGTTCCCACTCGCCGCCGCCCCTGCTGCTGCGATGGTAATGTCCATTCCTCTTCTTCCAGCCGGGGTGCCTCTTCGGCGTATGCCAAATCACCTGGGGATCCGGCCGAATCAGTATATACTTGCCCCAGCGCTCCAATTTCTCCCCCTCCGAAGCATCAATCACCTCGTAATCCTTCCAGCCATCCGCAATCCACATCCGTCCGCCACTCCCTTCTTTACTCGGATCTTTTCGCCCCCTAATCCTAATTAGTTTATTTTACCAATTTCTTATCTTCCTTGCAACCATGAGTTGTCCATTTCCCTCACTCTAAATAATAGTTTGGCTACTATTCACGCCTTCACCATTCATCTTATGATAGGATGAGCGGCGAAACCTGTCCGAATAATGCTAATATGTTGACACGTTTCTCCATGAAATCCTTTCATTACATGGTAAAATGATGCTAGTACAACGAAAACTAAATTCTTTTATGTTAAACGCAGGATAAATTTACACCCTGCAAGGCAGTTTTTCGACGTTCTACGTTCCACTTCGGTCCTTGCTAAACAAGCGCCACTGGCGCTTAGCAACGTAGCGGTGGCAAAGACCATATAATGCAATGGTCCGTCTAGAAAAACTAACGCAGCAGGTGGAAATTTAGACAAGCTTAACGTAAAGCTATTTAGAACACGAAAAGGAGAATCGCTATGAAATATCAAAACCCCGTCCTTCGCGGCATGTATCCCGATCCCAGCATTTGCCGGGCAGAGGATAAATACTATATGGTATGCAGTTCCTTCCAATTTTTCCCCGGAGTTCCACTATTCGAGAGTACCGACATGATTCATTGGGAGCAGATCGGATGCTGCATCACCAGACCATCCCAGATTGCCTTGGATGGCGTGCGCAGCTCCGGCGGCGTATTCGCCCCCACCATCCGCTACCGTCAGGGAAGATTCTACATGGTAACCACCAACGATAGTTTCAGTGAAAATTTCTATCTCTATACCGACGATATTTATGGAGAATGGTCCGACCCCATCGTGGTGGAGCAGGACGGAATCGACCCCTCCCTGTTCTTCGAGGGGGATAAAAGCTATTTCATCAGCAATGGTTCCGATGAAAAGGGTGTGGGCAGCGTGCAGATGTGCGAAATCGACATCGCCACGGGAAAGAAATTAACAGAAAGCAAAATCCTGTGGCAGGGTACCGGAGGACGTTTCCTGGAAGCCCCTCACGTATACCGCTTCGGGGAATACTACTATTTGCTGGAGGCAGAAGGCGGCACGGAATATGGCCATATGGTAAACTATGCCCGCAGCAAATCCATCTGGGGACCCTACGAGGCATATCCGGGAAACCCGGTGCTGACTAACCGCAATCTGGGCGGATATCCCATACAGGCCGCCGGGCACGGCGACATCATAGAAGACACCGAAGGAAACTGGTGGTTCGCCCACCTGGCATTCCGCCAGATAGACAAATGGTTCACCTTCCACCATCTGGGAAGGGAAGTCTGCGTCGTACCCATGAAATGGCGGGAAGACGGCTGGTTTGAACTGGGGATAGACGGCACCACTCCCACAGAGGTGGAACTCCCCGACAGCATCTCCTTCGCGCCACAGAATTTCTCCTATGAAAAAACTTTTGAAAACCTCACTCGGAAAAATGACTGGCTGTTCCTCCGCCACCCCGTGATGGAGAACTACGAGTTTGCAGAACATTCTCTAAAGCTAAAGGGAACCGATGTCACTCTG
>CATKZA010000300.1 GCA_949841235.1 uncultured Clostridiaceae bacterium | reverse complement strand
AGCATGAGGATTACAAGGAGGAGGCCCAGACTGCTACGGCGGAGCTTCAGGGAGGCAGAAGGGGCTATCTTGCCCTGTGGAAGCACATCAACAGGGTTTCCGTGGCGGACTTGAAGGTGATTTATGATAAATTGAATGTGGAGTTCGATCTGTGGAAGGCGGAATCCGATGCCCAGCCTTACATTCCTGACATGGTACAGGGGATGAAGGATGGGGGCTATGCCCATATTGACCAGGGGGCGCTGGTGGTGGACGTGAAGGAGGAGACGGATACCAAGGAGATTCCTCCCTGCATGATCCTGAAATCCAACGGCGCAACCTTATACAATACCACGGATTTGGCAACTATCGTGGAGCGGAAGAAATTACTTGATCCCAGCCAAATCATTTATGTGGTGGACAAGCGGCAGGGCCTGTATTTCGAGCAGGTATTCCGCTGTGCCAAGAAGACGAAGATTATCGGGGAGGATGTGAACCTGACCTTCGTGGGCTTCGGAACCATGAACGGAAAGGATGGAAAGCCATTTAAGACCAGAGATGGCGGCGTGCTTCGTCTGGAGACCCTTCTGGCGGAAGTGACCGAGGAAGTGGAGAAGAAGATGGCCGACAGGGAGATGGAGGAGGACGTGAGAAAGGATGCGGCGGAAAAGGTGGCTCTGGCGGCTATCAAGTACGGCGACCTAAGCAACCAGCCCGCCAAGGATTATATCTTCGACTTGGAGCGGTTCACTTCCTTTGAGGGGAATACAGGACCGTATATTCTGTATACCATTGTCCGCATCAAGTCTTTGCTAAATAAGGTGCGGGAGCAGGGGATTCAGGTGTCTAACGGGGCGAAAATCTTGCCGATGGGCAATAAGACCCAGACAGATGTGATTCTGGCTCTCAGCAAGTGGAGGGATACGGTGGAGACGGCGTTCGCAGAACAGGCACCGTATAAGATCTGCCAGTTCGTGTATGAACTTTCCGATGCCTTTAACAAATTCTACCATGAGAACAAGATTGTGACCAATGAGGACGAATCCCTGCGGGCATCCCATATCAGGCTGAGCGCTCTGGTGGGGAAGGTTCTGGAGACGGCCATTGATTTGCTGGGGCTGGCGGCACCGGATAAGATGTAGTGCGAAGTAAAATTATGATGGATGGAGGGAGAATATGTATCGGCTGATTTCTAAATTGGTGATTTATCGAAATCTGGGGGAGGATTGCATTCTCTATCGGCTGGCGGATATCAGTAGGCGGTTTCAGTCCGGGGAGTATGTGAAGGAGACGCTGGTGACGGAGATTTATGAGGAGATCAACAGATTGCTTCAGATTTCTACCAGCTACGGTTTTGACAAAAATCTCTGGCATAATTACCTTGCTTTCATCATAGCGATGACAGAGAATCCTTTTACGCTGGTTTCCGAGAAGGTGGGAGCCAATGAGGGGACGGTGAATGAATTTGCCAGGGGGGATTTTGCCATTTTCAGGAAACTTTTTGACTATGACTTTTCTGAGATGGAAAAGGCATTGGAAATCAACTGCTTTGACATTATCCTCCATTATCAGGCGGTGGGGAAGAGCGAGCAGATTTTCAATAAAAGCGTGAGCGAGAAGGTGCAGGAACTGAGCCAGAGCATTGAACGTGCCGGGGACGAGGTGGAGATGTATCGGATTGTGACGGATTTCTACTGCAAATACGGCGTGGGAAAGTTTGGCCTGAACAAGGCGTTCCGCATTGGGGCGGGAGAGAGTGGCGGTGGGATATGAGAACCCATTACTTCCACCGGGGATATGGTGCTGGAGGATTTGGTGGGCTATGAATCCCAGAAGCAGAAACTGATAGAGAACACCCAAGCCTTTGTGGAGGGGAGACAGGTAAACAACGTACTTCTCTACGGAGATGCGGGGACGGGGAAATCCACCAGCGTCAAGGCCATCCTCAATCAGTATTATGGCCGGGGGCTTCGGATGATCGAGGTATATAAGCATCAGTTCAAGGATTTGTCCAAGGTGATTGCCCAGGTGAAGAATAGGAATTACCGCTTCATTATCTATATGGATGATTTGTCCTTTGAGGAGTTTGAGATTGAGTACAAATATCTGAAAGCTGTGATAGAGGGCGGGCTGGAGACTAAGCCGGAAAATGTGCTGATTTATGCCACATCGAATAGGCGGCATCTGATTCGGGAGACTTGGAGCGATCGGTCTGATATGTCCCAAGATGAGCTGCATCGGTCGGATACCATGCAGGAGAAGCTTTCTCTGGCGGGGAGGTTTGGCGTGAGTATTGGTTTTTTCAAGCCGTCTCAGAAGGAATATTTTGACATTGTCACCACCCTTGCGGCGCGGTATCCCGAGATTACCCTCTCCCGGGAGGAACTCTGCGGGGAGGCGAATAAATGGGAACTCAGCCATGGAGGAATATCCGGGAGGACGGCGGAGCAGTTCATCCGCTATCTGCGGGGGAAGGCATCTGCGTAGGATTTGAAATGATAGAAGAGGGGCTGGTTAGACGGCGGATTTGCGTGTTTTATGCAAAATGCGCATATATCAACGCTGAAAGTGTGAACACTTAGGGGGATTTACTTTATGAAGAAATTAAGCTGGTGGAGCAGATTGCTCTTTGGGCTGGGGCTGATGCTTCTGCTCTGTGGCCGGAGCGGGGAGGCGGCAGAGGACAAGGGAACCCGGTTCCGGGAGCGTCTGATTCAGGGGTACCAGGATTATGTGAAATCTGTGGATGTGAGGAGCATCGGGCTTTCGGTGAAATCATCCGGTGATAAGAAAATCATAGACCAGGTGATGGAGGAGGTGCTAAATGAGACTACTGGCTTATTTTATGCAGGGCGGGAGTTTTCCGTGTCGGCGGACAGGGTTTCCGGCAAGATTATCAAAGTGAGCCTGGATTATGATCAGAGATATCTGAGCGGCGGCAATGTGAATGTGGCAAAGATTAAGAAAGTGCGGCGGCAGTTGGACAGTAAGATTGCGTCTATTATGAAGAATGTCAAGTCGGGAATGAGCGATGTGGAGAAGGCTCTGGTACTCCACGATTATCTGGCCCGCACGGTGGTGTATACGGATAGCAGTTCTGCCCCCTGGCGCATTTCCGAGGAGGGAGCGATTCTAAAGAAGA
>CATKZA010000299.1 GCA_949841235.1 uncultured Clostridiaceae bacterium | reverse complement strand
GGAATATACTTATCTGATAGAGAAGAAGACGGAGAATTTTTACCGCGCTTTCTCTAAGAAATTGAGTTCCTTCCCTTCCAGCACCATGGAGGTCAAGGAAACTGTGCTAAGGCCTAAGGCGATCAGCCTCACCCCCCAGGAGAGCGAGCAGCTGTCCATGTACGTTTCCAACGATTCCTATGTGAAGCAGCAGAAAGAGGATATCCAGGAACTGACCCAGATGTTCAAGAAGATGATGGGGACTCCCTCCCTGGATTCGGAGGAGAAGCCCTATGTGGCAGAGTTCAGGCAGGCGTTCCACCCTATTCCCAACGTAGCAATTACTTTTTCTTGGGAGATTTCGGAGTTTCCAAAGAAGTTAATCATTCGGGTGGATCATGACAAGCTGGAGTGCTATTACGGCGAAACGGAGTCGCCGGATGCCGAGCTAAAATCCCCCCGCCAGATTGTGGACAAGGTAGTCTATGGCGAGGAACCCCTCCAGACAGCCTTTATGGCAGGGGAGGTGACGGTGAAGGGCAACTTCAAGGTGCTTCATACATTTGACACTCTGTTTCGGTTTAAAAAATAAGGAGCGTCTGATGTTTGATGCCGAAGAACGGCATTCAGCAAATTGTGTCTGTGCGCTGCCTGACACAAAGTTGCTTATATAGATTAGGGTGTCAAATCAGCAATGAAAATGGACTTTTCATGCGCTGATCTTATAGAAAAAAAGCAAAAGCGAACTTTGTTCGCTTTGCAGAAATGAGGTGTTTTATGAAAAAAGTAATAGACGATGAATGCATATTCTGCAAGTTGGCAAATGGCAAGCTTCCCACCAATTCCATTTATGAGGACGAGGACTTCAATGTGATTATGGATTTTGATCCCGCCTCCAAGGGACACTGCATTATCTTGCCGAAAACCCATGCCGCCAATCTGTATGAATTGCCGGATGAATACTGTGATAAGATCTTTTCCGTGGCAAAGAAATGCGGCAAGGTGCTGAAGGATACCCTGCACTGCGACGGCTTGAATGTGTTGCAGAATAATGGGGAGATTGCAGGGCAGACGATATTCCATCTCCATGTGCATCTTGTGCCAAGATATGAAGATGACAGCGTGAACATCAAGTTCCATCATGGGACGGTGAAGGAGAGCGTGGAGGAGGTCGCAGAGGTTATCCGCAAGGGATTTTGATTGGCACTGTATAGGAAATTGCTCAAAATATACGATGTGAAGAACGTTGACTTCACACCTTTTCAGTTGAGTTCGTCCAAGGTCAGTTGATAGGTGGGCAGAAATTCTTCCATGAATAGTTCCGCCTCCTGGCAGTGCAGTTCCAAGATGGAATTCTTGATGGTGGTTTCTGCGCTGCGAAATTCCTGATTGCCCGCCTTTGCCTCCTCGATGCACTTAATCAGTGCGGAGATTTTGTCCGCCGCCTTTACCAGCAGATGCATCTCCCTGTCCTGGGGGCGGGGAATGAAATAGGGTTCATATTCTTCCCGCAGTTCTTCCGGAAGCATGTTCAATAGTCGGAAGGCTGCGGTTTTTTCAATCTGCTTGTAGGCGGATTGGATTTCCGGATTCTCGTATTTGATGGGCGTGGGCATATCTCCGGTAATGATTTCCGTGCAGTCATGATAGATGCCCAGCATGGCGGCATGTTCTGCATCGTACCCCTTTCCCAGCCTCTTATTCCCCAGCAATGCCAGGGCGTGGGCAATGATTGCCACTTCCAGGGAATGCTGGCTGATATCTTCTTTTTCTGAATTGCGCATCAGCGCCCAGCGTTCGATATATTTCATTCTCGCCAGCATGGCGAAGAATGAGTAAGGTCTTTGAGACATAATCCACCTCTCTTTTATATAGGATGTATAGGAAACTGCTCGAAATCTGCGTTCTTCCAGATGTTTTTAAGCATGTTCCAGCATCTTTTTGATATAGTGTCCGGTGTATGATTTCTTGCTTTTTGCCACCTGCTCCGGCGTTCCCTTGGCCACCACGG
This sequence comes from uncultured Clostridiaceae bacterium, assembly GCA_949841235.1. Classification (GTDB taxonomy): domain Bacteria; phylum Bacillota; class Clostridia; order Lachnospirales; family Lachnospiraceae; genus Butyribacter. The sequence continues at coordinate 1,180 of CATKZA010000299.1, read as the reverse complement.
TGCCGCCCCGGTCGCCTCCTTCCGGGCCGATATCAATGATATAGTCGGCGGTTTTAATGACATCCAGATTATGCTCGATGACGATGACGGTGTTGCCGCTGTCAGAAAGCCGGCGCAGGATTTCCACCAGCTTATGCACGTCGGCAAAGTGCAGTCCGGTGGTAGGCTCGTCCAGCACGTAGATGGTCTTTCCCGTGCCCCGCTTGCTCAGTTCCGTGGCCAGCTTGATGCGCTGAGCCTCGCCCCCGGAGAGGGTGGTGGAGGGCTGTCCCAGCTTGATGTAGGACAGTCCCACGTCATACAGGGTCTGAATCTTGCGGCGGATATTTGGCAGCGGATCAAAGAAGTGCAGTGCCTCTTCCACTGTCATGTCCAGCACGTCTGCGATATTCTTTCCTTTATAAAAGACTTCCAGGGTTTCCCTGTTGTAGCGTTTGCCGTGGCAGACTTCGCAGGGAATGTAGATGTCCGGCAGGAAGTTCATCTCGATCTTATTGATGCCGTCGCCGCTACAGGCCTCGCACCGCCCGCCCTTGGCATTGAAGCTAAAGCGACCCTTCTTGTATCCCCGCTCCTTGGCATCCGGGGTGGCGGCAAAGAGGTCGCGGATCAAGTCGAATACGCCGGTGTAGGTGGCGGGGTTGGATCGGGGCGTTCTGCCGATGGGAGACTGGTCGATGGCAATAATCTTGTCCAGCTGTTCCACGCCAGCAATCTCCCTGTGCTTGCCGGGAACGGTGTGGGCCCGGTTCAACTGCTTTGCCAGGCTCTTGTACAGTATCTCATTTACCAGAGAACTTTTTCCGGAGCCGGATACCCCGGTGACGCAAGTCATAACGCCCAGAGGAAAATCCACAGTGACATTTTTCAGGTTATTTTCCTTCGCTCCCTTTACTGCGAGCCAGCCGGTGGGCTTTCTCCGTTCCTCTGGCACGGGGATGCGGATGCGCCCGCTCAAGTATGCTCCGGTGATGGAGTTTTCGTTTTCCATAATCTCTTGGGCGGTTCCCTGGGCTACGATCTCCCCGCCGTGGATGCCCGCACCCGGCCCCACGTCGATAATGTGGTCGGCGGCACGCAGAATGTCCTCGTCATGCTCAACGACAACCACGGTGTTGCCAAGCGACTGAAGGTCTTTAAGCACTTTTATGAGCCTGAACGTATCGCGGGAATGCAGCCC
>CATKZA010000298.1 GCA_949841235.1 uncultured Clostridiaceae bacterium | reverse complement strand
ATCCCGATTGAGGAAACCATCAACATGGAAGGCCTGCAGCCGGAGCAAGATGTGCTCTGCCACTTTGATCTGGAGGACTGCCAGGCAAAGCTTATCAATTCCCGGAAAGTCAGCATCCGCGCCCTTGTGAGCCTGCAATGCTGCCAGGAGCATCAGCAGATCGTCCCAGCCGGAATCGATATCGTATCAGAAGCCGCCGCCAGGACAGAGATGGAAGACTCTCCCGCGCCAGACGGCCTCCACCGCCAATTCGATCAATTTTCCTTTACCCGCCTGGTAGACTATAAGAAAGATGTATTCCGCATCAAAGACGAACTCCCTCTGCCAAAGGGAAAATCCAATGTGGACACCTTGCTATATTATGAAATCGTCCCCCAGAACCTTCAAAGCAGAATGATTGACAATGGAATCCGCTTTCTGGGCGACTTGAAAGTATTCCTCATCTATATTCCCGAAGACGAGGAGAGAAGGCTGGAGTATCTTGAGGCAGAACTTCCTTTTGACGGCGTTCTATCCTGCGAAGAGTGCGACGAGGAAATGGTTCCGGATATTGAACTGCTGGGAACCACAAAGAGCATGGAAGTCCGGGGGGATGAGGATGGAGAAAACCGAATTCTTGATTTGGAGCTTTCCCTGAACTTCAGAATGAAATTCTATCAGGATGAAGTATTCGATTACCTCAAGGATGCCTACTCCACCGCCTGTACTCTGGAACTAAATCAGACGGACGTAGATTGCCGTAAATTGCTTATGAAAAACCAGAGCGTGCTGCGCATCTCCGACCATTTGAAAATCGGAGAAAATGATATGCCCATCTCCCAGATTTGCGATGCCGCCGGGACAGTGAAAATCGATGAGCGTACCGTGGTGGAAGACGGCATTGAACTGGAAGGCGTTGTAGAACTGGATGTGCTATATCTGACCGAGGAGGATGCCGCACCTCTGGCACTCTTGAAAGGCACCATCCCCTTCTCCCACGTCATCGAAGTAAAAGGAATCTCGCCCAAAGATGACTACGAATTGCAGCCTCTTATCAGCCAAATAAGCGTCATCATGCTTGACGAGCAGGAAATCGAAGCGAAAGTCGTGCTAAATCTCTGTGCCTTCGTATTCACCCATGAAACCGAACGAATTATCACAGGCATCACAGAGGCACCCCTAGATATGGATCGACTGCAAGCCATGCCAGGCCTAGTGGGATTTATCGCAGAGAAGGATGGAAGCCTATGGAATATTGCCAAGGAGTATAACACCACGGTAGACAGCATCATGAAACTTAACGGACTGGAGAAAGACTGGGTCAGACAGGGAGACCGCTTGCTCCTGCTAAAGCAGATTGATGGAATTTAGAAAGCATGCAGATAAAATTGCGCCCTAGGAATTTGATTTCCCAGGACGCAATATTTTTTTATTTTAATATCAGGCGTAACAAATAGATATCATTATTTGATTTCTACAATCCAGCCCTCCGGCGCATCGATTGTACCCATCTGAATGCCAGTGAGCGTCTCCCGGAGTTTGGATATCACCGGCCCCATCTCCTTGCTTCCATTGGCAAATACAATCTCTTTTCCATGGTCATTCACACAGCCAACAGGCGATATCACTGCCGCCGTTCCGCACAGGCCACACTCTACAAACTCTGAAACTTCATCAAAGCGAACTTCCCTCTCTTCCACTTCCAGCCCCAGATAATCCTTGGCGACTGTCATCAGAGACCGCCTGGTAATAGAAGGCAGGATACTATCTGATTTGGGCGTCACCACCTTATTATCCTTTGTGACGAACAGGAAATTGGCTCCTCCCGTCTCCTCCACCTTGGTCCGGGTAGCGGCATCCAGATACATATTTTCTTCAAAGCCCTGGTTATGGGCATCCACAATGGCATGCAGGCTCATAGCATAATTCAGTCCCGCCTTGATATGTCCCGTACCGTGAGGTGCGGCGCGATCAAAATCACAAACACGGATGGTAATGGGCTTCACGCCCCCCTTGAAATAAGGGCCAACCGGCGTGGCAAAAAGTCGAAACTGGTACTCGTCGGCTGGCTTCACGCCAATTACTGCGTTGCTGCCAAACATATACGGACGGAGATAAAGCGTGGCACCTGATCCGTAAGGCGGAACATAATCTATATTCGCCTTCACCACTTCCTTCACCGCCTCCACGAACCGCTCCTTCGGAAAGGTCGGCATCTCCAGCCTCTTGGCAGAATCTATCATGCGCTCCCCATTCAGATCCGGCCTAAAACAGACCACGCGTCCATCAGCAGTAGTGTATGCTTTCAGCCCCTCGAAAATAGTCTGGGCATACTGCAATACGCAAGCACATTCACTAATCGTGACAGTGTCCTCCCCAGTGAGCGTACCCTGATCCCATGCACCATCCTTATAATTTGAGACATAACGCTTGTCCGTCTTCATATAACCAAAACCTATGTTTCCCCAGTCAATATCCTTTTTTGCCATAACATTACTTCCTTTCCTCTACCCACAAGGCATTGTATGTATTTTATTGTAACTCTTGCCCTGCCCTGTGTCAAGAAGCAAGACTGGCCGTGGATAGCAACCTGCAATGGGTCAATAGGCATCAAAATCCCCTATAATCCGCCCTGTCTCCTCCACAAACCGTCTCATTTCCTCGTCCGTTCCGATAGAAATCCGCAGATAATTCTCTATGCGGGGAGTAGAGAAATGCCGCACAAAAATATGCTTTTCCCGCAGTCCGTCAAAAATCACCTGTGCCGGCACAGTCTCATGGCTGGCAAAGATAAAATTGGTCATGGAATCCTGGAAGGCGAATCCAAGCCGAGCCAGTTCCCTCTTCGTCCACTCCCTGGTGGCCACCACCTTCCCGCAGGTCTCCCGGAAATATTCCTCATCCTCAATGGCAGCCACGCCAATCTCCGTAGAAAGCCTTGTCATGGGATAGCTATTGAAGGAAAAACGCACATCGTTCATGGCTCCAATCAAGTCCCTGCTCCCGATGGCATACCCAATCCGCATCCCTGCCAAGGAACGGGATTTGGAGTAGGTCTGAACTATCAAGACATTGTCATATTTCTCTGCCAATGCCTGTGCCGATCCCTGACGGCTAAAGTCCACATACGCCTCATCTATAATCACCACTACATCCTGATTGTGGCGTACGATCTCCTCCAGTGCTTCCACCCCTTGGTACACCCCGGTGGGG
>CATKZA010000297.1 GCA_949841235.1 uncultured Clostridiaceae bacterium | reverse complement strand
TCATTTCGTACTGTTGTACTATACAAGTAATACAATAATACAATTTATTCTATTTGTCAATAGTCTTTTATCAGAAAAAGCAAAATAGCGAACATTAAAAGGAATGGCATCATGCGTCTATTCCTACATGATACCATTCCCTCTCTTTTTCATTCGCTTATTGCTTGGCATGGGGCGATGCTGGAAATATCTTCCATATTATCCGTCTAAAAGCGGAACTGCCCCAGCGTATCCATCAGCACCTTTACGTCCGCAGTCAAATTCTCCACAATCGCCTTTGAACCACCCACGGTATCCTCCAGCTCCGTCGCCATGCTGGAAGTCTCCTGGGTAGATGCCGCATTATCCGTTGCAAGCTCGCTGAGCATATTCACATTTCCCATGACCTTATCCTTCTGGTCATTGACCATAGATATATGTTCGGTAATAACATCCGTGGAATCAATGCAGGAGTTGAGAGAATTCTGCAAACTATGGAACATCTGGCTGGTATTATTCAACGCCTTCAACTGTCGTCCCGATATCTCATTGATTCGATTCATGATTTCCAGTGATCTGCCGGAATTTTCCATCAATTCACCGATAATCGCATTGATTTCCTTGGCGGTGGCATCGGACTGAGTAGCCAGATTTCCGATCTCTCCTGCCACGACGGCAAAGCCTTTCCCCAGTTCCCCTGCTCTAGCCGCTTCAATGGAAGCATTCAGTGACAACAGGTTTGTCTGGGAGGCAATCTCAGAAATCAGCTCCGCCGCATCATGTATCTTTTCTACAGATACATTGGTAGTTTCTGTCTGGTTGTACATCTCCGTAATATCCTTGGAAGTCTGATTATTTATCTCAATCAACTCGCCCAGCGTCTCCATGGACTTCTGAGAATAATCCCGCATGGTCTTGGTATTCTCATCCAAGGACACCGCCTCAGAAGCAGTCTTGCCAATACTCTCAGATATGGCGCCGATGCCGTTGGATGCCTCCGTGGTAGAGCCCGCCTGCCCCGTACTATTTTCTGCAATCTCATTAACCGCAATGGTCACATTCTGGATGGACTCGCCCATAGCAGAGAAATTGCTTTCAAAACTGCCGATCGCCTCTGACAAATCCCCGGCAGTATCCGTGACATCGGAAATCAGCCGCACCATATTGCTTTGGGCCTCATTCAAGGCATTGGCAGTCTTTCCCAGCTCGTTCTTCCCCATAACCTCCACTGGCACGGACAAATCTCCCTGAGACAGCCGCATGGCAAGTTCCTGTATCCTAGACAAGGGCTTGCAGATGGCATTCCCCATCCCTCTGGCAATGAAGAAGGATACTGCCACCAGAATCAAGGTCATAACCACGATAAACACCAGGAACTGATTGAACTGGCTGGATATCGCCGCCTCAGACTCCTTCATCTCCGCCCGCATTTCATCCACGTAATTTCCGGTGGAAACCACCCAGCCCCAAGGCTCAAACATCTGTGAATATGCAAGTTTGGGAGCCACCGTCTTGCCATCGGACTTAGTGAAATAAAATTCATTGTAGCCGCCGCCATCTTTCCCGGTACACTTCTTCATGATTTCCTGAATAATCATCACGCCATTCTGATCCTCCAGCTCATGGCGGTTGTCACCCTCCTGTTCTGGCAGAACCGGGTGCATGATCAGATTGTAATCCGTATCATCAATCCAAAAATACCCACTGTCATCATCCCTGTACCGCATCCCCCGGACAATCTCTTTTGCAGTATTCTTTGCCTGTTCCTCGGAGACGCCCTTTGCCTGAATCTTATCATACTCTGCCTGCAATACCTTGATGACCGTCTCCACCTCGGACTTGATTTCAAGCCGATAGCCATCATTCATAGCCTGCTCATACTTGTCCACGGACACATTGGTGGTAGATTTGATATTATAGATAGACACCACCGCCAAGATCACAGCCACGCAGAGTACCAGCGACATGCTAATCATCGTCAGCAAGTTTTTTACCTTCATGTTTTTCATGCTCAATTCCTCCCACTTCATTTCTTGCAAATCCACTTTCAATTCTTACAATGATATGTTTACCTCCAAAGCAGGCATCCCCCCCGCAAGTGCCATGCAGCAAATTTATTTGCTCACCCAATTTCCCTTGGCACTCTTGTGCCTCCACTGATCCAAGTTCTTGTCATACCCCTTCACCGACAGGAACTGCCACGGGCTGGCCGTCTTTAGGGAATCATATATCTTCTTCAAGGAAACCCAATGCCGATTGTGCTTCGGATCCCCTGAATCTGCCAGAAAGACCTTGTCCCGCTTTTCATCATAGAGAAAGACCGTCACATAATGTCCAGGGGTATCCTTCCAATAACAGGTAGAATTATTGCTGCTCACCAGAACAATGGCCGCCTGGCTCTTCTTTATCTGCCTCTGGAATTTCTCATAACTGCTTGGCTTTCTGTATACTTTGCAGTCAAACCCCATGGCTGTCAGGGATCTTCTCATATATCCCCAGTCAATGGCGCCTCCTCCGGAATACCCCGTATGCTTCTTCGCATACTTGTATGCATCAATCGGCGTGCATTTGTATTCCGTCAGGGAAGAGTAGATATTCGCAACGCAGCACAAGCCGCAGCCAAATCCTCCAAAGGAGCCACCGTCATAATATGAGACGCCCCACTCTCCCGACCACTTCAGCCGGCTGTTCCAAGACTTGGGTCCCTGCAAATAGGAATAAATCTCTCCCTCCGGCTTGGGCGTAGGCACCGGGAGCCTTGTCCTCTCCGGAACCGGCGTGGCGGTTGCTGCCGCCACCTTCTCCGACATGACCGGCACTTCCTCCCTCTCCAGAGAGCAGACCCACATCACGACTGCGATAAGGACCGCAATAATGCCCAGCCCACCGGCCGCCATCCTCTTCTGCTTCCCATCCCATTTCTTCCACCAGAGCAGAATATTATGTAAGAAGCCAATCTCCCGTTTTCTTAAATTTCTTTTTTTCTCTCTTTCCATGCCACCCCCCATTTTTCCAAAAAACAATGTGAAGAACAGACCCTTCTTTTTCATTATAGCACCCTTTTATAGCAAACTAAAGAAAAACTTTTACTTCATTCATATTACCCGTCTTTCTGCGAAAGACACCAATGCGTCATGAAACAATTGCACCGGCTTTTCGCTATCTAATTTATTTCCCTTCTGATATTATTACTTTATAAGACTGACACACTACAGAAC
>CATKZA010000296.1 GCA_949841235.1 uncultured Clostridiaceae bacterium | reverse complement strand
GGAGTCCCACATTTCCTCCGTGTATTCATCCTTTGATGCATCATACTGGTTTTTACGCATGTTTCCTTCTTCATAAAACCCCTCATATACCTGTGAAAAAGATGATAACTGCAGTGACCTGCAATTGCTGCATTTCATCACATCCACCTCAGAATGATCACGCGTTCCCTTATGAAACAGCTCAAAGGCTTCCTTTCCGCAAACCAAACATTTCATCTCTAAATTCCCCTACTCTGGCCGCCGTCAGCCTGAATAACAGAGCCTGTCGTAAAACCCGACCTTTCGGATGCCAAAAATAAAACCGTCTCTGCAATTTCTTCTGAAGTGCCAAAACGTTTCATCGGCACTTCGGTTTCCAGGTACTCTTTTGTACCGTCCGGCTCCTGCATTGTCAGCTCCTCCCATCTTCCACCCTGGAAAAAAATATTCCCAGGCGAAACGGCATTAATCCTGATGCCTCGCCTTATCAATATAGGCGCTGCATACTTTACAAGAGAGATAACCCCCGCCTTTGCAGCCGCATATGCCGGCGGCGCACCGATTCTTTCATGTGCCGCCAGCGAGCCCATCAGCACAATACTCCCGCCGCTGTCCGAAAATAAATCCAGCGCATCATGGATAAGCCCCACTGCACTCAAAAGATTTACCTTGAGCATATACTGCCATTCTTCCAAATCAAATTTATCGTCTGAAATCGGTTTTCCCGTTCCTAAATTACCTACAATAATGTCAATATGGGATACAAATTCCTTCATTTTGTATATGGTATCTCTGATAAAGCCGTTTTCAGACATATCTCCCTGAATACCGTACACCTTATTGTCTCCGAACTTTTTACGAAGTATATTAACTGCATCGTCCAATTTGCTTTGGCTTCTCCCATTGATTATGACCGCTGCCCCCTCCCTAAGGAAGGCTTCTGCAATTGCCTTTCCAATTCCGCTGGTGGATGCCGTTATAAAAACAGTCTTTCCCAACAAACCCAATTCCATGCCACTACTCCAATGTCTCTATCCCAATGTTTCTATCCCAGTGTCTCTATCCAATTTGAGAGAAATTGAACCTGCCCTTTAATTGTCTCCTGCTCGCTTCCATCCGCTCCGCGGGCTGCCTGTAAAATAAAGGAACCTTCATAGCCCGTTTCTTTTAATGCCCTGAAAAGTTCCTTAAAGTCTGCGCTTCCTGTGCCAAGCTCAACAGTAGTTCCCTGGTATATTCTATCTTTAATATGAATGTTAAATATTCGGTTTTTGAGGGTAGTCACTTCTTCATACGGCATATACCCTATGCCGGAGCTGTTCCCGCTGTCATAATTAGCTCCTATTCTCATTTGTCCAAAGGAGTCGAGATAATCTCTAAACTTCCCAGGCGGCAAATCAGTCTCTAAGCCAAACAAAATATTGCCGGGCGCCATTGATAATAGCTGCAGTAAAAAACTCCTGAATTCCTCCGCCTCCTGCTCATTTTTCAGAGAAGATGCATCAACTAAAGGGATTTCCATAAGAGCTATCCCTATACGGTCCATATTCCGAAGAATTTGATTCATAACTCTCTTGTTTTCCTCAAGCACCGCCGCCTTTTCAGGACCCTTATATTTGAAAAACGGGCGGCGCATAAAATAATCAAAGCAAAGGGATTTAATTCTGATTCCCGTTTTGTCTGATAATTCCTTAATGTCTTGTATTCCACCCTGCCAAATGGGATTTTTCTCATAATCCTCATAATCAAAAATAAACTCTATCTCCTTCAATCCCGCATTTCTTGCAAGCTCGAATTCTTCTCTCCAGTTGTCAAAGGGAAAGAATTGTATTCCTCTCCCTTTCGGCTCAGTCAATCGTCCCTGCATAATTCCTATCGGCCACATAACCTGTCCACTCTTTCCTATGATTTAACCTTCTTTGCATTTGGCTATTTTCAAATAATTTACGGCTCCCGTTATCTGCCCTGAAATTCAGCCTTTCGCTTTAAAGGAATACGGGCTTGGCGCATTGCTTCTGCCCTTGCTCGAATTCCTGTTCCACTCCTTTATCTGGCCGATTATATCAACGCCTACATTTTTCCCCCATAGATCAATCAGCCTTTGTGTCATGTCACCCATCTTTCCATTTCCGATTTTCTGCCCGTTTATAGATGTCACCGGCAGCATACAAAACGGAGTTCCGCTCATAAATGCTTCGTCCGCATTCACTACATCATATACATCCAAATTTCTTTCAATGCACTCAATTCCTTGGGTCTGGCACAGCTGCATAATATACCCCCTTGAAATTCCCCGTAAAATATTCCTTGGCTCCGGTGTATACAGCTTGCCATCCTTGACAATAAAGAAATTATCTCCTGTTCCTTCAGCAATAAAATTGTCCGTATCCAGCAGCAGCGCCCAGTTGTTATCACCTTCATAGTTAGATACTTCAATATTTGCCATAAGATAATGTACCCGGCTCCTGTTCTTTACCTTGGGATCAATCAGCGATGCCGGGATCGCCCTCTGCGACGGGATGACAGCATTGATCCCTGTATCAAACAGCTTCCCCATCCCGTCGACAGTCCACCTTAACGGGAAGTCCGCAATGATAACGTTAAGCCCCGCATAAGTACCGACTACATCCTGATATATAGACAATAAACCCCTTGTTATGTCAATCATAATCCTGTGCTCGTCGTCTTTTTCAAAATAAGGCTCATTTATCTCAATCGTTTTATATACAGCCTGTTCCATTTCCCGGATCGTCAACACACTTTCCAAATCGATATGTAAATACCTTGCAGATGCATAAAGCCGCTCCAAATGTTCCCGCAGCTTAAACTGCTCTTTTTGGAAGGATCTTGTCATTTCAAATACTGTATCGCCAAACATCATCGCAGAATCATATATGCTGATCCTTGCCTCGCTTTCATCTACAAATTCTCCGTTAAAATAAACTTTACGCATTTCAACATCTCCCCTTATAAAATATTATCAAATACGATAAACCGAATGGGATTCATAAAACCCATCATCCATTCTGTCAATGGATATCTTCTTCATACACCTCCACGGGATATACCGGACCATTTCCTCGAGACACGTAAAATATTCATTGCCATATTTCTGCTCTCCCCTATAAAAAACCTGATTGACAATCACCAGCTTTCCCTTAAAATTTTCGGATAAATTTTGGATAATACTGTCCAAGTCCTCCAAAATGTACCACATAATTTCAGAGAAAAT
>CATKZA010000295.1 GCA_949841235.1 uncultured Clostridiaceae bacterium | reverse complement strand
TGACAGAGGAAGACTTGAGGATTTGCAGGGACAAGGGCGTGTGGGTGGTGACCAACCCCTCCTCGAACCTGAAATTGGCCAGCGGGATTGCCCCCATCAGGAAGATGCTGGATATGGGCATCGGCCTTGCCATCGGCACGGATGGTGCGGCCAGCAATAACTGCTTGGATATGTTCCGTGAGATGTTCTTAGTCACTGGTCTCCAGAAGGCATCGGAAAAGGATGCGGCCGTGGTGGATGCCATGGAGGTTCTGCGGATGGCCACAGTGGGCAGTGCCAGGGCCATGGGACTGAAGGATTGCGATACGCTGTCTGTGGGGAAAAAGGCTGATCTGATTCTGATTGACTTGCAGCAGCCTAATATGCAGCCTTTGAATAATATTGCAAAGAATATCGTGTACAGTGGCAGCAAGCAGAATGTGAAGATGACCATGATTGATGGAAAGATATTGTATGAGGATGGGAAATTTCATATTGGCGTGGAAGCAGGGGAAGTATACCGCAGGGCTAATGAGAGCATTGCCCGCATGAAGGAAGAGTGAGGCAGACTATGATGTCAGGATATCGGATTCCGATATCTCGGTATGATGCCGGTCTTTCCGCTGGGATTCCAAATGAAGATCGTCCATGCTCCGGGCTGGAATTGCCCTAGGAAAAGGGGAAGATATGACCTTTTTGCAGGAATCTGACAGAAGCCATCAATTCCTGCAAACTGCGAACTTCGATTAGCACGGACAGGGGGCGGTTCAAATCCTGGCACCATTTGCTGAACTGCTGCCAGCAAACGGTGCCGGTACCTACTGCCATGTGCAGGTCTTCCAGGCCGTCACTGTCATTGATGTGAAGGTGCCTTGCGAAGGGCTGCATTTTTTCGTACCAATCTTCCATGGGAGAGCCGGAGAGTCCTGCGTGGGCAATGTCAAAGCATACTCCGAAGCGGGGATGTGCTTCCATGCGCAGGGCTAATTCTGCCAGCAGATGGGGAGAGTCATCAAACATGTTTTCAATATAGACTGTCAGGGAAGGGTAGTCCCGGAGCAATTGGTTCCAGTATTCCTCGTTGCGATCTACCCAGCTCCTCTGGTAGGAGCGCAGGGGGAAGTTTGCGATATAGTTCGTGTGAAAGATGACGGCTCGCAATCCCATTTTCCGAGCGATGTCCATGCACTGGCGCACCCGGAAATCGCTGGCTTTGAAAATCATGGGATCCTGGCTGTTGACGCAGATATCCAGAAATGCGCCATGGAGGGTATCTTGGGAAAAGTCCCGCCCGGTATTCTGATAGGCTTGGATGATGCGCTCTGTGGCAGTTGGATCATCCAGTATCTGCGGCAAAAAGAAGTCGTTGTATTCAAAAGCGGCATCGTATTGGGAAGAGAAGGCAAGGAATTGCTCTAACTCTTCTATTTTCGGAATGCAAGATAGTTTTTTCATTCTATTTCCCCCCTATTTTTTGGCTTGTTCTGAATCTTCAGCCGTTTCAACTGCTCTGCGCTTTTCTCTGCGATATTTCCTAAAATCTGCAAGTCTTCCAGGGATGGGGCTGTCCATTTGCTTTCATTTTGGGAAGACTCCTCCTGGTTGCTGGAATAATCGATGATGTTTGTGAGTTCGTAGGCATCCACTGGCAATTTCTTCCCCTTGAGGGCATACCTGCCAGTGTATTTTGTCTCTATTCGGTCGCCCAGCCGCTTTTTGATTTCCCTGCTGATAAGCACCTGTCCTTTTGCGGCGGAACTTTCTAGGCGGGAGGCAGTGTTGACCGTATCGCCGATGGCGGTGAAGTCCATGCGGGAGGGGCTGCCGATATTGCCTACCACTGCGCCTCCGCAGTGGATGCCGATGCCGAAGGCGATTTCCTTGCCATATTTTTTCTGGCATAACCGGGTGAGCCAGGTGGCGTTTGACAGGATATCCCATGCAGTGCAGACAGACTTGTAGACATAATCGTCCAAGTCAAAGGGGGAGTTGAAAACTGCCATGGCGGCATCCCCGATAAATTTGTCCAGAGTGCCGCCATTTTTTGCTACAGCGTTGGCAATCACAGTCAGGTAGTTATTCAGGATATCTGCAATCTTTTCCGGCGACAGGCTTTCTGACAGGGAAGTAAAACCCCGGATGTCGATGAAGAGTACGGCAATATCTTTTCGCACTACGCCGATGGAGGCGGCCTCGGGGCCATTGTTTACGATTTCGTCCACGATCTGCCCGTCTACATATTTCTTGAAAGCCCTTTCCAGTTCTTTCCTCTGGCGCTTTGAAATCAGGTAGCTGAGAAAGAGGTTGGAGGTGGCTATCAGGATAATGATGATAATTAACTGCAATAGCGGTATGTAATACCCGGTATGGTTTAGCAACACGCAGAGGATGATATCCGTGAGGATCAGCAATGCGGAATCCACGAAGGATCGAATCTTGCTGTTGTAGGATGTCACGATAAAGAACGAGGCGGATAATATCGCATACCAGATGGCGAGAAACCAATCTGCCGTATATCGCAGGGTGTGGCTTTGCAGAAGGGAATTGATGGCCTGTGCCTGGAGCTGGGCTTCCGGTATCTGCATCCTGTCGCTTCCCGGAATCTGGAACTTCTCTTGGCTGTTCTCGTCGGCAATGAGGACGATGCTGCCGCGGAAGAGGGAGGTGCTGATTCTTCCATCCAGCACGTCGGCAAAGGAATAGGACTCATATCCTCCCGGTTCCATGAAATAATTGATGCCGAAAGCATTCGTCTTATCAACCGGTGGCATGGTGGACTTTTTGCCCTTCTTTGCCAGATGCAGTTTATACAATGCGATGGAGAAATTGTCATACCGGGTGTCGTTGTATTTTATGTCCGCATAGAAGCTTCGCACATTGCCGTTGGGGCCGGTCTTATTCAGGTTCGTTATCCCTGTGGGAACACCTTGCAATGCGGGATAGGGGAGATTGATTTCCACAATCTTCTTGTCTTCTAAGTAGCCGGGTGGAGGGCTGGCGGATGAAGTGCCTTCAGCCGTACCTTTGTATGGGGCGGTCTGGTTTTCCGGAAGTCTCATAATATCCTCGGGACTGGGGATTTTCCCGGGAACTGCCCCTTCTTCCCTCTCTGTCCTAATCGTGCCAGATAGGCAGATATTGCTGTATTTCTGGCAGGTTTTCAGGAGGGCGGCATCGCCTTGGGAATTTTTCTCGTATTGCAGATCCAGATTGATGCCTATGACATCGGGGGCG
>CATKZA010000294.1 GCA_949841235.1 uncultured Clostridiaceae bacterium | reverse complement strand
CCCTGAGAGTATGCCTGTACCTCCTTCTGGTAATTCCGCATGGCAATCACCGGCGCCATGCCGGACAATGCACTCACTTCCCCCAGCTGCTCCGGCGCATCGAACTTGCCATGCATCTTCTCCAAATCTGTCATGGCACGGCCCAGCATCTCCGCAGGAACTTCCAGCCGAAAGGAAAACCACGGCTCCAGCACCACGCTCTCAGCCTTCATCAGTCCCTGTCGAATAGCCCGATACGTCGCCTGTCGGAAATCTCCACCCTCCGTATGCTTGAGATGGGCCTTCCCGCCCACCACCGTAATCCGCACGTCCGTCAGGCCGCCCCCCACCAGCACGCCTCTGTGTTCCCTCTCTGCGATATGCGTGCAAATCAGCCTCTGCCAATTCCTGTTCAGCACATCCTCACTGCACCGCATGCCCACCTGGACTCCGCTTCCCGGCTCGCCCGGTTCCATAAGCAAATGTGCCTCCGCATAATGGCGCAGCGGTTCAAAATGCCCCACGCCCTCCACAGTACTGGCAATGGTCTCCTTATACACAATCCTGCCTTCATCAAAATCAATGGCCACGCCGTAGCGCTCCCTGATCTTGCGCCGCAAGATCTCTATCTGAACCTCGCCCATCATCTGTATCTGGATTTCTTCCAAATCCTCATCCCAGAGGATCTTTAATTCCGGCTCTTCTTCCTCAAACTCCTTCAGTTTGGGAAGAAAGGCGTTGGCGTGAAATTCCTCCGGAAGCACCACGCCATAGGTGAGCACCGGTTCCAGAACCGGGAGGTCAGACTCCTCCTCCTCCCCCAGACCCTGTCCCGCATAAGTTTTCGTCAGGCCGGTCACTGCGCACACCGACCCTGCCAGCACCTGATCCACCGCCTCATACTTCTCTCCGGAATAAATGCGGATCTGGTTGACCTTCTCCTCCCAGCCTTCTCCCCGGGCTTCCCCATCCGCCACCGTTCCCGCACTGCCGGAAATCATCTGGCGCACAGACAGCGTTCCCCCAGTCACTTTCAAATATGTCAGCCTCTGATTCTCCCCATCCCTGGCAATCTTAAATACCTTTGCCCCAAACGCTTCCCCATACTCCCGCTCCAGCGTGAAATACCCAAAGCCCTCCAAAAATTCCCTCACGCCCTCAAATTTCAAAGCCGAGCCAAAATAACAGGGAAAGATCTTCCTATCGCAGATCCCAGCCAAAATATCATCTAAGGAAAGTTTCCCCTCGTCCAGAAACGCCTCCAGCCAATCCTCCTCATTGACCGCCACATTTTCAAAAAAGGCATCCCGATCCTCTTGAGAGATTCCTTTCTCCCCATTTCCCTGAAAGCATGCCATAGCATGGGTGAAATCCACGCACCGCTCCCCGAAATGCTCCTGCAATCCTGCCAGAATCTTTTCCCTGTCCGTGCCGGGCTGGTCCATCTTATTGACAAATATAAATGTAGGAATATGATAACGATGCAGCAGCCGCCACAGGGTGACCGTATGGCCCTGCACCCCATCAGCGCCGCTCACCAGCAAAATGGCATAATCTAACACCTGTAGCGTGCGCTCCATCTCCGCAGAAAAATCCACATGTCCCGGGGTGTCCAGAAGAGTATAGGCGGTATCCCCATAGGCAAACTCTGCCTGTTTTGAATAGATCGTAATCCCCCGCTCCCTCTCTATATCATCCGTGTCCAGAAAAGCATCCCGATTATCCACCCGACCCAGTTCCTGTATATTTCCCGCCGCAAAAAGAAATCCCTCGGACAGGGTAGTCTTCCCCGCATCCACATGGGCAACCATGCCGATATTGATATGCTTTGTTATTTGCACTGATTTATTATCAGACGTATCTTCCATAGAAAATACCCCTTTCTGTTCTATGATAATTTTCATCATATCACAAAAAGGGGCAGAAGTCGATATGCCGCCTATGCCGGGGACAGCCACCTCACATTCTTTTCCACATCATAATCCTTGCTGATGCCGTCATCCGTATAATACCCATAAGGCTTTACCTGATCCCCAAAGGAATACAGGGTCAAATCCTCCCAATCTACCGCCGCCACATGCTCCCCGCCTTGGGACAGTGGCAGAATGCAATTCTCCCGCAGGAAAATGCACACATCACCTAGGGGCATCTCCACATAGTGATATCCCGGTTCATACGCCTGGCCAAGAGAAGGCTTCCCTTCATGAAAGCGGAGCAGTTTCATCCTTTCGGGAATATAGACTGTCCTTCCCACGGCATTCTGCTCATACACCGGAGCAATCATAATGCTTTCTCCCACCATCAGCTGGTCTTCCACCCGTCTGGCCAAAGCATCCTTTCCATAGAGAAATCCCAAGGGACGAAACATCATTTTATTCCCCAATGCCGCCTTCATATATTCGCTGTAGAGATAGGGCAGAAGCTGATACCGAATCTTGATCACATTTCCCATCGCTTCCTGTCCCTCAAACTGATATACCTCCTGCCGCCTAGTCCCCATGGCAGAATGATTCCGCATCAGCGGCGTGAAAATGGCGAAGGAAAGCCATCGTATCATCAAATCCTCCGTGGTATTGCTTCCAAATCCCCCAATATCCGCTCCCGTATACAGAAATCCGCACATATTCAGAGAAGGCATCATCTTAATATTCAATGCCAGATGGGACCACCATGCCAGATTGTCCCCCTGCCAGATTCCCCCATAGCGGTGCATCCCCACATAGGAGGATCGGGAATACAGAAGCACCCTCTGATCTGGCCTCAGGCGGTCAAAAGCCTCGGAGGCCCTCCTCGTCATATAGTACCCGAAAATATTATGCACCCGGTCATGGCGAATGCGCTCTCCCCGATAATCGTGATAAAAGGATTGATAATCTTCCTTATTATTAGCAATCCCTGCCACCATCCCGGTAAATTCAAAATAACTGTTCACATCCAGATTCTTCGTCCGAAACTCCTCAATCCGATCAAAAACCTCCTTCATGTGCTTTTCAGAATAGAAGATCGCCGGTTCGTTCATATCATTCCAGAATCCGTCAATTCCCAGATCCAATAGTTTCTGATACTGGTTCCCGAACCATGCCCCCGCTTCTTCTTGGAGCATATCCGGAAAATGGCACTTCCCCGGCCACACGCCAACGACAAAATCCTCCCCCTGCTCGTCCTTGCAGAAATATCCCTTCTCCTCTCCCTCCTCATAAACCTCGTACCCATCCTCAATCTTCACGCCGGCATC
>CATKZA010000293.1 GCA_949841235.1 uncultured Clostridiaceae bacterium | reverse complement strand
CGTTTTTTGTGCAAAATGTGTACATAACAGTGCTGAAAGCACTGTTGTGTAACTATGAAGCCGTAAGGCTGAATAGTTACATTTTGAACTCTTAAAATTGCTGTCTGGTCGTTTTGAATTGAAAGCTGTGGACGATAGCGATGAAAGCGGGCATATGGAGGGAGAGATGGGCAAGAAATATTTAGAATTGATGAAGAATCTGGGATTATTTTTTATAGCAAGCTTTCTTCCCAATGCCCTTGCCTTTTTTATGATACCCCTGTATACCAGCTGCCTCACGAAGGCGGAATACGGCGTGGTGGATTTGCTGACCAACACGGTGCAGCTGCTGATGCCCATCCTGACGATTCAGATTCAGGATGCGGTGATGCGGTATGCCTTGGATGATGCCTGTGACAAGGGGGATGTGTTCAGCGTGGGGGCGCGCATCGTGCTGGGTGGATTTCTGCTGCTGGGGGCAGGGTGCATTGCCGTCAAGGCTGTGGGCTTGTTTCCCTTGGAGGGCATTTATCTGGTCTTTCTGCTCATCAATTATCTGGCCGGTTCCCTGAATAATATCTTTTCCTTCTTTTGCCGGGGAATCGACCAGGTAAAGGTGCTTACGGTGGGAAGTGTCTTGAATATGGTAATCGTGGTCGGCTGCAATTTAATGTTTTTGTTAGAATTTCACTGGGGACTGTACGGATATCTTGCAGCAAACTCCATCGGGCTGGTGGTGAGCGTGATTTATATCTTTCTGGGGGCGAAATTATACCGCTATCTGAAATGGAAGTCCGTGGATCGGGCGTTGGCGGGGGAGATGGTGAAGTTTAGCTTTCCCTTGATTTTCAGCGCATTGTCCTGGTGGGTGAACAATGCCTCGGACAAATATATCCTGACCTTCTTCTGCGGGGTCTCCGCAGTGGGGCTGTATGCGGTTGCCTATAAGATTCCCACCATTCTAAAGGTGTTCGGGGACGTGATTGCCATGGCGTTTTCCATTTCCGCCATCAAGGAATTTGATGTGGAGGATGGGGATGGATTTATCGGGAAAAGTTATTCCATGATTAGTTTCTTCATGACCGCATCCTGCTCCGCCATCATTCTCTGCAATCTTCTGATTGCGAAAATCCTCTTTGCAGGGGAGTTCTTTCAGGCATGGCGTTATGTTCCGCCCCTGCTGGTTTCCGTGCTGATGAACCAGCTCTCCTTCTCCTGCGAAAATATCTTCGTGGCGGCAAAGCAGACTAAGACCATCTCGAAAACCGCAGTGGCCGGGGCGGCCATCAATACTGCCGCCAATTTCCTGCTGATTCCCTATTTTGGCCCTTACGGTGCGGCAGTGGCCACGGCTCTGGGATTTACCTGCTTCTGGGGATTGCGGTATTTTATCCTGAGAAAGAGCATCCGGATGAAGAATAACCTGTGGAAGGAGTGCGCATCCTACGGCTTGCTGTTGGTGCAGTGCGTGTTCGCCTACTGGGGCAATCGGTTCTGGTACGCCCAGTTGGTGTTGCTGATTTTGATACTGGCACTGTATGGCGGGGAACTGAGGGGCGTGGCGGGGAAGTTGATCAGGAGAAGAGAGGGATAGGCATTTGTGGCATTTCAGTGCGGAAATTGCTGCTTGTTGCTAGGAGGGGAGAAACCGTGGATAGCAATCTTACGGTAAAAAAATGAAGTCTAAAATAAAAAGTCAAATATAAAACACAAGAAATTTTTCCCGATATATGTTATACTATATGAAAGCATAGAACAGTCATTATGGCAATGTAATCATATTGTACACGAATACGATCAAAAAGAAGAGGGAAACGAATGTTAAGCATACTGAATATTGAATTAAAACCGGAAAAAGAGAAAACTTTCTTTCATCAAAAAGTATCTTTGTTCCAAGGTGTTCTCATGGAACAGATTGATTCCGACTATGCGGAGGAATTGCATCAAAACGGATTAAAGCCTTACAGCCAGAGGATTATATCAGAAAAGGATAAAGTCATTTGGCAGATTAAGACGTTGAACCAGAAAGCATATGAGCAGATAGTCACGCCATTGCTTTCAGCTGACTTTGACTCTGTTTTGCTAAAGCATGATGATGAGAAATTAGAGATTCTGAACAAGTCGCTGTCTGTGAGCAGTTATAAGAAACTGATCGATACCTATTATCTGGGAGAATGCCCCAAAACTGTCAAGATACACTTTGCGTCTCCTACTTCCTTCAAGCAAAATGGCCAATATATGATTTATCCCGATATTCGTCTGCTATATAACAGCCTGATGAATAAATATGATGCCTTTGCGGAAAATGAGGCGGTTCGGGCGGAGGATGTGCTGGAACAGCTGACGGAGCATTCTCAAGTGATTCGCTATCATCTCAGCAGCACAGCGTTTCATCTGGAGGGAGTTAAGATACCGGCATTTAAGGGCAATATTTTGCTAAAGATACAGGGGCCGCAGCCATTGGTCAATCTGGCACATCTGCTATTGCGTTTTGGGTGTTATTCCGGGGTTGGCATCAAGACGGCTATTGGGATGGGGGCAATGGAGATTGTGGAGAAGGAGGATAAGCATGACAGATAGGGAGTTAAAGTTAATCACGGGAGCGCTGCTGCACGATATCGGCAAGGTGGTATATCGCGGGGGAGATGGCAGGAAGCACAGCGTATCGGGATATGATTTTTTGAAGGAAGAGGCAGGAATTTCTGATGATGAGGTACTAAATGCTGTCAGATACCATCATGGAGCGGCTCTGGCCGGAGCCAACGTGGCCGATAATGCACTGGCGTATATTGTGTATATCGCTGACAATATTGCTGCCGCATCTGACCGCAGGGAAGCCGATCAGGAAGAAAAGGGGTTTCGTCCGGAAATTCCGCTGCAAAGTATTTTTAATATATTGAATGGGAATCAAAAGAGATTCCATTATTATCCCAGAGCGTTGGATGATGGGGCTGCCATAAACATGCCTACTGAGGAAGAAGTTTCCTTCGACCAATATTTTTATCAATCCATTCAGGTTGAAATATTGGATGCATTAAAGGGGGTCGAGAATTGGCAGGAAGAATATATTCATTCTCTGCTGTCAACGATGGAAGCGTACCTGACGTATATTCCTTCTTCTACAGCAGTGCATGAACTGGCGGATATTTCTCTATATGACCATGTGAAAATGACGGCGGCATATAGCAGCTGCATCTATCAATACTTGGAAGAAAAAGGGGATTCTGATTATAAGAGTACTTTGCTTAAAAACGCAAATGGGT
>CATKZA010000292.1 GCA_949841235.1 uncultured Clostridiaceae bacterium | reverse complement strand
CTGTAGTTATCATGGGGTTCTCCCTGTCCATCCTGGT
Organism: uncultured Clostridiaceae bacterium; assembly: GCA_949841235.1. Taxonomy (GTDB): domain Bacteria; phylum Bacillota; class Clostridia; order Lachnospirales; family Lachnospiraceae; genus Butyribacter. Next base: position 3,215 of record CATKZA010000292.1, on the reverse strand, counting down.
ACTCACCAGTTTCGGCACGGATCCCTGCTCTGCCATGAATTATGGGGTATCCGGGGCAATCAGCTCCTCCGGCGTGCTGAAAGCCTTCGGAATCAACGCCATCAGTTTCGGCACATACCAGTTCCTTTTTAACCTATCGCTAATCATCCTCGTCATCCTCTGCAAGCCCTCCCTGATCGGATGGGGGACACTGGGAAATATGATCCTGGTGGGATACACCGCAGACTTCTTTGCCTGGTTCTGGCATTATGTCTGCGACATTCCCTCCACCCTGCCCCTGACAGCCCGTCTGTCCATCCTGGTGCCGGGGCTGGTTCTGTTCGTCCTGTCGGCGGCATGCTACATGCACTCCGGGCAGGGAATGGCTCCCTACGATGCCATTCCCTTCATCCTCAGCGAAAAAGTCACGGAGAGAACCAGAAAAGACCACTTCCGCATCATCCGGCTGGCTCAGGATTTCCTCTGTACCATGATCGGCGTCCTGACCGGAGGGACATACGGGCTGATGACCTTTCTGATGGTGCTGACCCTGGGTCCTGTCGTTCAGGCAGTGGGAAATTACCTGACCCGCCATGGAAGGGCAACGGCAGACTGACAGGAGCGAAGAACTTTCATTCTTCGCCCTCATGATGATTCGGGCAAATGCCCTTTTTCTCATTGCTTGTTATTTCTTCAATGACTCCTCCTGTAGCTTGTCAAATTCCGCCATGCACTCGTCCACCGTGGCACCCTGTAACAGCTTGCGCACAATCAGGCAGGTATTTCCCCACTGCTCCACTTTCATGCCCGCATTGGAGCCAAGGACATAGACATTCTCCATGATTTTGTCATGCAGCGGCTTCAGTGCAGGAATGCATTTCACCTCCACATTTTTCGAGGGAGAGATGACCTGATTGGTCTCTGCATACTTTTGAAGAGCCTCGTCAGAGAGAATCGTATTCAATACCTTTTTCGTTTCCCCCAAATGCTCTGCCTCTGCGCTGATGCCATAGCCAGTGATAGACACCACCGGCATCTGCCCCCTGCTGCTGGGAAATCCTATCACCTTCAATTCAAAATCAGGTCTCCCATAAGTCGTCTCCGTATTTGCCGCCCCCCAGTATGCCATGACAATGGGCGTTTTCTGGTCGAGAAAATCCTTTCCCTCCCCCTCAATGGCCTCATAGGTATAGGCTTTCTTGGCATCAATATATCCGCAGTCCATCAGTTTCTTCAAAAATTCAAAACCGGGGCGCATATAATCACTGTACTTCGCCTTCCCGCTATTTAACGCCTCGATTTCCTCCTCCGTGTTGCCCCCGTTATACAAATCCGCATACGCCTGGGCAAAGACAAAATTTTCCAGCCACCAGCGGTTTGCCCCCACCGGCGTTTCGATTCCATTTTCCTGAAATACCTTGCAGCAATTCAGAAACTCTTCCGGCGTCTCCGGCAGAGCTAGTTCATATTTGTCAAACAAGTCCTGATTTAAAAATAATCCGTAGGCAACCACTTCTTGAGGAATGGCCACCAGCTTTCCATCCACCATGTTGGCAGTCTTAACCACATCTCTCAAATTCTTGGCGTTGTCAAGCTGGGACAAATCTACCAATTCCCCCTCCGAACCCAGCACCTGGATGGTATCGGGGTTCAGCAGATAGAGGTCATCCATGTGATTGCGCACCCTGTCAAGGCACACGTCATCATATGTCTTTTCCTGATAATTTTCCGCCGTGTACGTCCTGTATTCCACCGTCAGGTCATGCTCCTCTTCCGCCATGCCCACAGTGATGTCAAAGGCGGTTCTGGCAATATTGTCCGCATCCGGTTTTGATTTTTCCATAGGGCCGAAGAGATTGATCACCCTTGCACTCTCCTTCTCCGAAGAAACCAGATTCTTGACAGATTTCCCCTTTTCACCGCAGGCTGTCAGAGCAAAGGCGGCAACCCCTGCCAGACATGCTGCCAAAACCCTTCTCGCGCCTCCTCTTCTTCTCTCATGCTCTTTTCTCTCTTTCATATCCCGCTGCCCTCATTCCTTTCTCTTAACATATTGACCTATTATTTTCTTTAACTGCTCCATGTCGATGGGCTTAGCCATATGCACATTCATGCCAGCCGCCAAAGCCTCTCTCTCATCCTCCGCAAAGGCATTTGCCGTCATGGCAATTATCGGTATCTCCCCGGCATCCTCCCGCTCCAGTGCCCGAATTGCCCTAGTAGCATCATATCCGTTCATCACAGGCATCTGCACATCCATCAAAATGGCATCAAACTCGCCCTCCGCCGCATTTTGAAAGCGATCCAGAGCCAGTTTGCCATTTTCCATAATCTCGCATCCGGCTCCCTCTGCCGCAAGCATCTCCGATAGAATTTCCCCATTGATTTCATTATCCTCGGCGGCAAGAAAGCGCAGTCCCTCCAGATTGTCGTCCCCGGCAGTCTCACTTTCCTCATCCTCGCCCTGCTCCGTCTGCATCTCGATAATTTTCTCCTTTAATGCAGACACAAAGAAAGGCTTCATCATCATCCCTGCATTGCCCATTCGGTGCAGTTCATCCTGCATCTGCTCTTCCTCTTTGTCAGCCAAGAATATCACGGAAATCAAATCTCCATCATGGCATGCCTCTCGAATTTGCCGGGCCAATTCCATGCCATCCAATTCCGGCTGGTTCCACTCCAGCAAGACAATGTCATAGCATTGTCCCATCCCGGATTGCTTCCGAAACAGTTCCAATGCTTCCTCTGCTGTCAGGGCCATATCCACAGAAACTCCCGTATCCTTCATTAATGTCTGGACGGTTCTGCACATTTCTATATCCCCATCTACTGCCAAAATCCGGAAAATTCCCCTCTTCTTCCAGAACTGCTTTTCCGCCTGGCTGTCTGGTATGCGAAACTCCAGTTCCACTTGGAATAGGCTGCCCTGATTCACCTGGCTGGAAACCTCTATGGAGCCGCCCATCAGCTCCACGATATTTTTCGTAATCGCCATGCCAAGCCCGGTACCCTGCACCTTATTGGTGGTACTGTTCTCCGCCCTGGTAAATGCGTCAAAAATCGTCTCCAGATATTCCGGGGTCATTCCATACCCGTCGTCTTCCACCTCGATCCTGATATGTTCATACTGGCTGGATCGCTGCTTTAGCCCGATAATGCGAAACCAGATATTCCCCCCTTCGGGCGTATATTTCACCGCATTTGACAGGAGGTTGATTAATATCTGGTTCATCCTG
>CATKZA010000291.1 GCA_949841235.1 uncultured Clostridiaceae bacterium | reverse complement strand
CAGCAGTTCCCGGCTCTCCGCCACCCCATTCTGAATCTGGCGCATAGGGGTGAGGATTTTTTTCCTGGTCTTATTGGGCGCCAGCTGCTGCAAGCCCTGCTCGGTGGGAAGTTCCAGATTTACGCTCATTCGGTCAGCATACCATCCTGCTTCCTCCACCAAATCCGGGGAAGCTCCGGGAATGGCCTTGCAGTGGACATAGCCATGAAATCGGTACTCTGTCCTCAGCTTTCTCAGCGCCTGACAGATCAATTCCATGGTGTAATCCGGCGTATCCACAATTCCCGAACTCAGAAAAAGCCCTTCGATATAATTCCGCCGATAAAACTCTACCGTGAGGGTACACACCTCATCGGGGGTAAATGTGGCTCTAGGCACATCATTGCTGACTCGATTAATGCAATATTTGCAATTATAAATGCACTCATTTGTGAACAAAATCTTTAACAGGGAAATGCATCGGCCATCCGCCGCAAAACTATGGCAGATGCCGCTGGCAAAAGAATTGCCCAAATGCCCCTCCTTAGACTTCCTCTCCACGCCGCTGGAAGTACACGCCACGTCATACTTTGCCGCATCTGCGAGAATGGCAAGTTTCTCCTGCAATGTAGCATTTTCCTGAAAAATCATAGGCTTCCTCCTCCCCACAGACACCATAAAAAGCGCCGAACACATGTTTGTTATATATTAACACATATGTTCGGCAACGTCAAGCATTTTTGCTGGCAATTCTTACTCTATTGCTACTATTGGGTTACTTTTCACGGTATGGCAACCTCCGGGACAGCCCCTCTGATCACGACTTCCCCCCTGCACTCCATCACCGGATCCTCCCAAATAGTTTCCCCTACGCTGTCCACGACAATCCTGCCAGATTTTGGATTCTTGATGGAAAGCACATGCCCTCTAATGTCTGCCTCTACCTCAGAATATTCAAAGGACAAGTCCGTCTCCTCCATGGTGCAGTTAATCAATTTCAAATCCTTGCAATAGCATAATGGCTGGGTGCCCACAATCTTACAGCCTATCAGCGTCAGCCCTTCCGAAAACCATCCAAGATACTCTCCCTTGACAAGGCAATTCTCCACAGTCACATTCTTGCTGTGCCAAAAGGCATCCTTGGTATCCAGCTCGCTATCCCTAATATGCAAATTTTCCATATACTGAAAGGAATACTTTCCCTGCATCTTCACTCGGTCCAAATCCACATCCCTGCTATCCATAAAAAGATATTCAGATACAATATCCGAATCCTGCAAGGTAATCTTTTGGGACTTCCAGCCAAACTCCGGGGAAACAATATGACTATTCTTGATATGTATATCCCGGCATTCCCTCACCGCCTTAATGCCCTCCAGCCTGCAATCCGTAATCTCCGCCTCTCCGGCATACCAGATCGCCGCTCTGGTTTTCTCATCCATGCAGGAATTAGCCATGCGAAATCCCTGCACATGCCATAATGGATACCGAAGGGAAAAACTGCAATGATCCAGCCCGATATCCCGGGCCTCCTTTAAGACAGATTCCCCGTCAGCCGGGCCCGCAAAAACACAATCCTCCACGTCCGCATGGGATAAATGAGACAGCGCCCGCTCCTCGTCAAATTCTCTTCCGACAATCTTTTCCCTCATATATATTTCCTCCTGCTCACACAAATACGGCAAATAAACTGCCAATCGTTAGTATTCACGGCTTCACCGCTCAAAGTACATTGTATTATAGTGAACGACAAAATGATTTGTGACAAATTATTTTGTTGTTTACTATAACATATCAAAAAATCACAAAGCAATCAATAGCCCTATATCTTCCTGCAATCAAAATACAGGTGACGCAGTTACTATTAACAGCAACATTTTTCCATTTCTACATATATTATTATATGATGTCAGAGTCAAAAGTAGATAGGAGGTGAACCCCATGTTCTTTCTGAAAAAAAAACTGGCGTGCTTCTTCCAATGCCGCCCCTCCATCAATCGCCGCGCAATCTGCATCAAGCATTCCTGGGACGAAGTGGCATCCCTGCTAGACGCTGCCTGCTGCCGCTGCAAAAAATGCTGATTTAAAAAGGAATGCCCGGATGAACAGGGCGATTATCGCCCGGTTCAAGGCATTCCTTCATCGTGCTATTTCATACCTGCCTCTATAGGTTTTCCCTCAGATGGAATCTGGAAACCAAATCGGCAATGGAATCTGCCTGGGCAGATAATTCTTCACTGGTGGCTGAGGTTTCCTCCGCAGAGGCCGAATTGCTCTCCACCACCGCTGAGATCTTCTCCATTCCCGTATCAATCTCCTTCATGGCCGCAGCCTGAGCGTCAGAAGCCTTCCTTGCCTTCTCCGCCAGAACCACTGCCTCCTGCAGCTGGCTCAGCATATCCTTCAATGCGCTGGTAGTATCTGCGGCAATGGCATTCCCATTCTCCACATGCGCCAGAGATGTCTCAATCAATTTTCTGGTGTCATTGACCGCATCCCCACTCTCGTTAGCCAATTTCCCAATCTCGCCAGCCACCACTGCAAAACCCTTCCCAGCCTCGCCAGCCCGGGCCGCCTCAATGGAAGCATTCAGCGATAGCAACGCTGTCTGATCTGCAATATTTTCTATGGTTGTGACAACCTCAGAAATGGCTCGGGAAGAATCGTTTATCTTTCCCATCGCTTCCGCAAGGGCGTTCATCTTCTTGCGCCCCAGGTCAGCCATCTCGCCTACCGCTGCCATATGCTCACTGGTAAGGGCAACGCTCTGAGAACTGTTTTCCACTTCCTGGGTAACCTTTTCCGTGGTTTGCAAAAGCATATCCACCGCCCCCGCCTGATCAGAGGCACCTTCCGCCAAACCGGTAGCCATCTGTGCCAGATTGCCGGATGCCCCGGAAAATTGAATCGTGGCATTATTAATTTCCGACAAAGCATCGCTAAGAGCGCGGTTAATATTCCTGATAGACTCCAGAATGGGTGCCAATTCTCCCACATAACTTTCCCTCTGGCTGCTTTCGATATCAAAATTCCCACTGGCCATCTCGCTCAGCAGATCATTGATATCCGCAATCACATTCTTCAAAATAGCAGACATATTTAGGAAAGCCCTGTTCAAGTCCCCCACTTCGTCATCCGTATCCACGGTTATATCAATGCTCAAATCACCTCGGGCAATACTCTGAGCCGCATGAATCGTCTTCTCCAGAGGCACGGCTATGTTTTGGGAAATCGCCTTGCCCAACTTGGCAGATATCAGCATGGCAATCCCCGC
>CATKZA010000290.1 GCA_949841235.1 uncultured Clostridiaceae bacterium | reverse complement strand
CCCAGCCATGCGGAGGAGGTGGCGCAGGAGATGCCCACTACCGTAGTGGTGGGGAGCACCAGGAAGAGTACGGCCATTTTCATTCAGGAAGTGTTCATGAATGAGAGGTTCCGGGTGTATATCAGCCCGGATATCATCGGCATTGAGCTGGGCGGGTCGGTGAAGAATGTCATTGCCCTGGCGGCAGGGGCATGCGATGGCATGGGATGCGGCGATAACACCAAGGCGGCTCTGATTACCCGGGGGATTGCTGAGATTACCAGGCTGGGCATTGCCATGGGAGCCAAGATGGAGACATTGGGAGGCCTTTCCGGCATCGGCGACCTGATCGTGACCTGCACCAGTGAGCATAGCAGAAACCACAATGCGGGTTTTCTGATCGGGAAGGGATACTCCGTGCAGGAGGCGCTGGCGGAGGTGAAGCAGGTGGTAGAGGGGTTCAACTCTGCCAGGGCGGTGAAGAAGCTGGCGGACAAATATCAGGTTTCCATGCCCATTGTGGAGGTGATTAACCGGGTATTCTTCGAGGGGCTGGATGCCAAGGAGGCAATCAATATCTTGCTGACCAGGGATAAGTGCAAGGAGTATCCGGACTTGGGATGGCTGGAGGAAATCAAGTAAACCCGCATGCGAAATGCCGGTGATTGCGGTGATATTTTACGGCCTGTCTGCATATAAGTAGAAACAACATAAAGTTTGTCTATGCGCTTGTGTCAGTGCATTTGCGGGCTATACCCTTTTCATTGTGCGGCATCTGTCTGGAAATGGGGCGGCACGGTGGAATGGACTGGCGGGCGGGGCAGGAATGGAGGATTCCTATGCAGCAGTCCTATGGACGGCAGGAGGACTACGGAGGCGCGGCGGCGGGATGCCGCCAGGATAAAGTGCTTGCGGCGAAGATGGCGTTTGGAGCCAATGTCAGCGGACACAGGAGGATGCCCGGAATGACGGAGCCGGAACGGGATTTGGGAGGGGAGCAGGGAAAGGGGCGGCACCGATATGGCTTGTGGCGTTTCGTGGCTGCGGTGATTCTTTTTTTCGCTTTTCTGGCGGGGACGCATTTCAATGTGTCCATTCGGGGATGGGATCAGGAGCGTCTGGAGAAAATGCTGTCGGATGATACGAGGTGGAAACAGGTGGTGAGGGAGGTGTCCCATGTAATGGAGCGCCTTCCCGGAGCGGCGAAGAAATAATATGATGCTGTTTGTAGGATTGGGGGAATTGCGTAGCAATGAAGCAATCCGTAGAATCAGTTGGGGGTACTATGAGAAAACTAGCACTGAGCGATGAGATTTTGCTGACGGTGGAAAAGCCCGCCAGGTATATTGGCGGGGAAATCAATATGGTTAAAAAGGATTTATCGGAAATCGACATTCGATTCTGCATGTGCTTTCCGGATGTATACGAGATTGGCATGTCCCATCTGGGGATTCAGATATTGTATGATATGTTTAACCGGCGGGAGGACACCTATTGCGAGCGGGTGTACTCCCCCTGGGTGGATTTGGATCATATCATGCGGGAGCAGGGGATTCCACTTTTTGCCCTGGAGAGCCAGGATCCCGTGAAGGAATTTGATTTTTTGGGAATTACCTTGCAGTATGAGATGTGCTATACGAATATTCTTCAGATTCTGGAACTTTCTCAGATACCCTTGAGGGCGGCGGACAGGCGGCGGGAGGATCCCATTGTGATCGGCGGGGGACCCTGCGCATACAATCCCGAGCCTATTGCGGATTTCTTTGATATTTTCTATATCGGCGAGGGGGAGACGGTCTATGATGCTCTGCTGGATGCCTACAAGGCATGGAAGCCTGCGGGCGGGAGCCGGCAGGAATTTCTGAAAATGGCGGCCCGGATTCCGGGCCTGTACGTCCCCCAGTTTTACGAGGTGGCATATCACGATGACGGAACCATTGCCTCCTTTGCCCCCAAGGTGCCGGAAGCTTCGGAGAGGGTCGCGAAGCAAGTGGAGCGGGACATGTCGGATACCTTCTATCCGGAGAAACCTCTGGTTCCCTATGTCAAGGTAACTCAGGACAGGGTGGTTCTGGAGATTCAGCGGGGCTGCATCCGGGGTTGCCGGTTCTGCCAGGCGGGGATGCTCTACCGTCCCATACGGGCGCGCAGTCTGGACTTTCTGAAGCAGCGGGCGAAGGTGATGCTGGAATCCACGGGGCATGACGAGATTTCCTTAAGTTCCCTCAGTTCCAGCGATTATGAAAAGCTTCCGGAACTGGTATACTGGCTGATCGAGGAATATGGGGATAAGGGGGTCAATATTTCACTGCCCTCCCTGCGAATTGATGCCTTTGCCCTGGATGTGATGTCCAAGGTGCAGGATGTGAGGAAGAGCAGCCTCACCTTTGCCCCGGAGGCAGGTTCCCAGAGAATGCGGGACGTGATTAATAAGGGGCTGACGGAGGAAGTGATCTTAAAGGGAGCCAGGGATGCCTTTATCGGAGGATGGAACCGGGTGAAACTGTATTTCATGCTGGGACTTCCCGGAGAGACGGAGGAGGATATCGAAGAGATTGCCGTGCTGTCGGACAGGATTGCCAGAACGTACTATGAAGCGGTGCCTAAGGAGGAGCGGCAGGGCAAGGTGAATATCGTTACCAGCACTTCCATCTTCGTGCCAAAGCCCTTCACGCCCTTCCAGTGGTCGCCCATGGTGTCCAAGGAGTATGCCGGGGAGAAGCGGATGTTCCTGCTGGACAAGATTAAGGCGCAGAGAAATGGAAAGTGCATCAAGTATAATTGCCATGACGGGGATGTATCCGAACTGGAGGGGGTATTTGCCAGGGGAGACCGAAGGCTGTGCGATGTGATTCTCCAGGCTTACCGGGAGGGGTGCATCTATGATGCATGGTCGGAGCATTTTCGCTATGATTTGTGGGAGAAGGCTTTTCGGGATCACGGGCTGGAGATGGATTTCTATATCAAGAGGGAGCGGGGGGAGGAAGAAATCTTCCCCTGGGACTTTATCGATATCGGCGTGACGAAGGAATTTCTGCTACAGGAATACCGCCGTTCCAAGGAGGGGACGGTGACGCCCAACTGCCGGGAGAGGTGCAGCGGCTGCGGAGCCGCAAAGTTCCGGTGTGGCGAGTGCAAAGAATGAAGTTCCACTAAGGCGGCACAAGACACCGCCTAAGTGAAACTAAATCATTCTTAGGAAGAACGCAAAAGCAGCGTTCTTCTCATGGATTGTTTATGCCACCTATGGTGGCACTGATGTCAGTGGTGGCATCTTTGGAAGGAGTA
>CATKZA010000289.1 GCA_949841235.1 uncultured Clostridiaceae bacterium | reverse complement strand
GGATATGATTCCTAGGGAAAATACGGTGATTACCATGACGAAACTGGGCTATATCAAGCGCATGACCATGGAAAACTTTAACAGCCAGCACCGGGGCGGCAAGGGCATCAAGGGAATGCAGACGATAGAGAATGATTACGTGGAAGAGCTGTTTATGGCCACTACCCATCACTATATTATGTTCTTTACCAATATGGGCAGGGTGTACCGCTTGAAGGCATATGAGATTCCGGAATCCAGCCGCACGGCCAGAGGCACGGCGATTATCAATCTGCTGCAGCTTCTGCCGGAGGAAAAGATTACCGCCGTGATTCCTCTCAGGGAATACGAGGATGGGAAGTACCTTTTCATGGCTACGAAGAAGGGACTTGTGAAAAAGACTTCGATTATCGATTATGCAAATATTAGAAAATCCGGCTTGCAGGCTATCAAGCTGCGAGAGGATGACGAACTGATCGAAGTGAAGGTCACCAATAAGGAGAAAGAGATTCTCTTAGTGACCAAGCATGGCCAGTGCATCAGGTTCCACGAAAATGATGTGCGTCCTACGGGAAGGACATCCATGGGCGTGATTGGCATGAACCTGACCTATGATGATGAGGTCGTGGCGATGCAGATGAACAGCCAGGGCGACAGCATTCTTCTGGTATCTCAATATGGCTTGGGCAAGCGTACATCTATGGAAGAGTTCACGGTGCAGTACCGGGGCGGCAAGGGCGTGAAGTGCTATAAGATTACGGAAAAGACCGGAAATGTCATTGGCGCCAAGGCAGTGAATGATGAGAATGAAGTGATGCTGATTACCACTGAGGGAATTATTATTCAGCTGAAGGTTTCAGAAGTTTCCCAGTTGGGGAGGATTACCTCCGGGGTGAAGCTGATGGATCTGGATAACACGAAGGATATCGTGGTGGCAAGCCTTGCCAAGGTGCGGGAAGCCGTGCCGGAGGAGGAGAATGATGCTTCCGAAGAGAATCATGACTCAGCGGAGAATAAAGATGCTGGAGAGGATCATGATTCGGCGGAGAATAAAGATGCTGGAGAGGATCATGGTTTAGCAGAAAAAAGAGATGATGAAAATAAATTAGATGGTTCGCTAAATAAACTTTTAGAGAGGGCAGAAGAAGAATAGAGAAAAGAGGTTGCAGTCATGAGAGAGATTTCTACTGATGTGATTACGAAGAACATCAAGGAAATGTGCATTGAGGCTAACTTAACCCTGACGGAGGATGTGAAGGGGACATTGGACCAGATGGAAGCCGAGGAAAATGGAAAGCTTGGAAAGCAGATTCTGGGCCAGCTTCAGGAGAATCTCCAGATAGCGGAGGAGAAGAGCATTCCCATTTGCCAGGATACGGGAATGGCAGTGGTGTTTATGAAGATTGGACAGGATGTGCATTTTGTAGGAGAAAACTTGGAAGATGCCATCAATGAAGGCATCCGCCAGGGCTATGTGGAGGGATATCTGCGAAAGTCCGTGGTAGGAGATCCCATTGACCGGGTGAATACGGAAGATAATACGCCGGGGGTTATTCATTATGAGATGATACCGGGAGACAAGGTGGAGATTACCGTGGCTCCGAAGGGGTTTGGAAGCGAGAATATGAGCCGGGTGGTGATGTTAAAGCCCGCAGATGGCATAGATGGCGTAAAGGATGTCATATTAGAGACCGTGAAATTGGCAGGGCCTAATGCCTGTCCCCCGGTGGTGGTGGGCGTTGGCATTGGTGGCACTTTTGAAAAATGCGCCCTTCTTGCCAAGAAAGCTCTGACAAGGGAATTGGGCAGCCATAATTCCATTCCCTATGTGAGGGAATTAGAGCAGGAAATGCTTGTAAAAATCAATGAATTGGGAATTGGCCCGGCGGGCCTGGGGGGCAATACCACTGCCCTAGGGATTAATATTGAAACTTATCCCACCCACATTGCGGGCCTTCCTGTGGCTGTCAATATGTGCTGCCATGTGAACCGCCATAAGAAAAGAGTAATATAAATCAAATGTATCGTTCCATCTACTTTCAGTCAAATGATACAGATTGAAATTCGGGCAAGCCGTTAGTGAAATAGGAATGAATCGTTACATGAGTGAGTTGAACAATATAGCGTGAGGGGTTGGAAATTGAAACGATGAAGAAGGAGGAGATACTTTGGATAAATATATTACTACTCCATTGACAGAGGAAAAGGTGTCAGATCTGAAAGCGGGGGATTATGTATATATCAGCGGTATAGTTTATACTGCCAGGGATGCCGCCCACAAGAGAATGTACGAGGCAATGCAGGGGGGGCAGCAGATTCCCATTGATTTGAAGGATAATATCATTTATTATCTGGGACCATCTCCCGCTAGGGAGGGGCAGGTCATTGGCTCGGCGGGTCCTACTACCAGCAGCCGCATGGATAAGTATACGCCTCTTTTTCTCGAACATGGATTGAAGGGAATGATCGGAAAAGGCAAACGTTCTTCGGAAGTCATCGCATCCATGGCAGAAAACCATGCCGTATATTTTGCGGCCATCGGCGGCGCAGGGGCTCTTTTGTCACAATGCATTAAGAAATCAGAAATTGTGGCTTACGAGGATTTAGGTACGGAGGCAATCCGAAAATTGGAAGTGGAGAATCTTCCAGTAATCGTTGTGATAGACCAGGAAAAGAATAATATGTATGACCGGGCAGTATCACCTTCCGAACATGCCTGCATCGCAGGCACAAACAATTCATGAAAGGAAGAACAGCTTTGCTGTTCTTCCCAGGCGAAACTTTAGATTTTCTTGTCGGCCGATTTAGGCCGGCTTAGAAAATCTTTTCGCCTTTCACCCTTCTCTAATGTATATTTTTATATTCTTTTGGTGTGAGGTTCTCATGCTTTTTAAATACCTTGGAAAAATAGTAGGCATTGCAGAATCCCAATCTTTCAGCAATTTCTGTTATCGAGAAACGCTTGCTCTCCAGAAGTTTCTTGCTCTCTTCAATGCGGTATTTTTCCAGAAACTGGAAGATGGTAGTTCCAGTGTTATCTTTAAATTTCCTGTTCATGTAATCAAAGTTGTGGTGGAATTTCTGCTCTAAAGCCTTGCTTGTGATTTTTTCTCTATAGTGTTCCTTCAAATATGATATGATAGGCAAAGTGGATGAGAAGGAATGGCTGTTCTTTGGCGACAACTGAAAAACTTCCCAGCGGGATAGTTTTAACAATATCATAAGGAAAAGGCATTCATTCATACTCTGTTGATGCGGGAGGGCCTTTTGGGAAACATGCAGCAGTTGTCGAATAT
>CATKZA010000288.1 GCA_949841235.1 uncultured Clostridiaceae bacterium | reverse complement strand
AGGGGGAGGAGATGGAGGAGCGCCTTGTGCGCTTTGACAGGAATCTTCTGGTGATTCCCAATCTTGCCATCCATATGAACCGGGAAATCAATAAGGGATACGAGTATAATCCCCAAGTGGATCTGCTGCCCATCTTCTCCCAGGACAAGGATGCCAGACTCAGGGATTTGGTGGCGGAAGAACTGGGCGTTTCCTCGGAGAGCATTTTGTCGGAGGAATTTTTTGCATATGTGCGGGAGAGGGGCTGCACCTTGGGCGATAAAGAGCAGTGGATTCTGGCTCCCCGGCTGGATGACCTGATGTGCGTGTTCACATCCCTGGAGGGACTATTGGAGGCTGACCAGGGGGAGGAGATCTCCCTGGGGGCATTCTTTGACAATGAGGAGGTGGGAAGCGGCACGAAGCAGGGAGCGGATTCCACCTTCTTGCGGGATGTGCTGCGGCGCATGGGGGAGAATTTGGCCCTGTCCGGGGAGGCGCAGAGTCAGATGCTTGCCCGCAGTTTCCTTCTGTCGGCGGACAACGCCCACGCCCTCCATCCCAACCATCCGGAGAAGGCTGATCCCACCAACCGCCCTCGCATGAATGGGGGAATTGTATTGAAGCATCATGGAGGGCAGAAGTATACCACGGATGGGTTTTCCAATGCCACCGTGGAAAAATTGTGTCGGGAGGCCGGGGTGCCAATCCAGTCCTACTGCAATCGCTCGGATGTGGCGGGGGGTTCTACCCTGGGGAATATTTCCGCCGCCCATGTGTCCGTGCCTTCGGCGGATATCGGCTTTGCCCAACTGGCAATGCACTCTGCCATGGAGACGGCGGGGGCGGAGGATGTTGCCTATGGCATCAGGTTCTTCCGGCATTTTTTCAGCCGATAGCGTATGTTCGGATGGCGAAGGCATAGCGTATGTCCGATTGGCGAAGGCGTAGCATGAAGCGGAGAGGAGACAATGCATTGGGAAAGAGAGTGCAAAATATCCCATGGGAAAAGTTAGATAATACCGCAAATTTATTTCCCGCCATTGCAGGAAATAATATGACCAATGTATATCGGATCGCGGTGACCCTGACGGAGGACATTGAGGAGGAACTGCTGCAGCAGGCGCTGGATATGGTGCTGCCTCAGTTTGACACCTTCTGCGTGCGTCTGCGCAAGGGAATTTTCTGGTTTTATTTTGAGAAGAATAACCAGCCTGCCCCGAAGGTATGCAGGGAGAATGATTACCCCTGCCGCTATATCGAACCCTATGAGAATCAGAATTACCTGTTCCGGGTTACATATTATCGAAGGAGAATTAACTTGGAAGTGTTCCATGTGCTGGCAGACGGGATGGGGAGCGTGAATTTTTTGCGGGAGATTACCTACCAGTACCTCCGGCTGAAATATCCCGCCTTGCAGGAGCAGTTTTCCGATGTGTTTTCCGATGAGACATCCCTGAATACCGAGGACAGCTATCTCAAGAATTATAAGAGGAGCAGGAAAAAGGGCTATCAGACAGACAGGGCGGTGGAAGTGAAGGGGGAGAAGATGCCGGATGGTGGCATGTCGGTGATCCATGGCTTTCTATCCGTGAAGGAATTGAAGGAGATTGGCAAAGGCTACGGGGTGAGCATTAATGAGTACCTGACGGCAGTATTTCTCTATAGCATCTATCAGGAGTACCTGCACGGGCAGCCTTCCCGCAGGCCTGTCTCTGCCAGCATCCCGGTGGATCTGCGACCCTATTTTGACTCCCTCACCACCCGGAATTTCTTTGTGATGATCAGTGCGGTATTTCGGCCGGACAGGGAGAATATTTCTCTGGAGGAAGTGATACAGATCGTGCGGGAGAGCTTGCGGAGCCAGAGGAAGAAGGAGCATTTGGAGAACCTCTTTTCTTATAATGTGTCCAATCAGAAAAATATATTCTTGCGCTTCGTACCTATATTCCTCAAGCTCTTTGCCATGCGCATGGTGTACCGCTCCTCTGCCAGGGCAAATACCACCACGGTGACGAATATTGGAAACGTGCATGTGGAGGAGGCATACCAGCCCTATATCCAGCATTTTTATGCCATGCTGTCCGGCTCCCTGGGGCAGAATATCAAGGGGGCGGTGTGTTCTTATCAGGATACCTTGGTCTTTACCTTTTCTTCTGTTCTGGCGGACGTGTCCATCCAGAGGAGGTTTTTCCGCATCCTGTCAGAAGCGGGGGCGAAGGTGGTCATCGAGAGCAATCTTGAGATGGATCAATTATAGGCATGGGAAGTATAAAAACGTTTGAGATCGATCGTTTTTTTTTAGGCTGTAGCAAAGTAATCGTGAAATTTGCAGAAATGAGGAGGATTATGAATCAGTGCAAAAGGTGCCAGGTGATGGTTCGGGATGCGTCGGAGGTGTGCCCCCTGTGCCACAATGTGCTCACATTGCAGGGGGAGGAGCAGGAGCGTTCCTATCCCTCGGTATATGGGAAAATACAATGGAAGAAGAGACTGTTTTCCTTGCTAGTATATTTTTTAGTGATACTTGGGGTTGCTTTGTGTGTCATCAATTATTATGTGAATGGCGGGTTTGGCTGGTCCTACCTCACCAGCATTACCATTCTCTATCTGCTGTATACGATATTTTACGGCTTTTACAGGAAGACGAATCATATTAGGAAGATATTTGTCCATGGGGCGGCAACCATGGTCTACCTGGGCGTGCTGGATGCATTTACCGGGGGGAAGGGGTGGTCGGTAAACTACGGTCTTCCCGCATTGCTGCTGGTGCTGGACGGGGTGCTGGTGGTAGGCATGCTGGTGAATTTCAGAAATTGGCAGAATTATCTGCTGGTGCAGCTGTTTACCCTGCTGGCGGGAGTGGTGCTTCTGGTGCTGTATCTCTGCGGCGTGGCGGGAAATGCCGTGCTTGTCTGGTGCAATCTGGGGGCATCGGCCATGATATTTTCCTTCTGCTTCTCCATGGGGAACCGCAAGGCGAAGCAGGAGCTGAAGAAGAGGTTTTATGTTTAAATGGCCGGGATGGCAGCAGCACGAAAGAACTGGGGAATGGCTGTATCTGACAGCAAAAGGAAAGAGATGAGGAGAATGATGGAAGAGGATTTGAGCCTTCGGGCGAAAATATTGCGGCAGATGATCCGCATGGCGACTTCGGACAAATTGATTGGGCCGAAAATCCAGGATGGGACGATGCGGAAGAATCTGGTGGAGCCGGCCTGGCACTGCCCCAAGGGGTATTCCCTGTTAAAAATCAAGGATAAGACTGCCCGGATGGAATTGCTCACGCCCCCGGAAG
>CATKZA010000287.1 GCA_949841235.1 uncultured Clostridiaceae bacterium | reverse complement strand
AGCCCATCATGCTGTTCTTTATCCACAGATGCGACAAGCATGCGGAGACGGGGAATATCAAGGCATTTAACCGAAGCATGTTTATCGCCGGATATGCCCAGAGCATTTTCGGCATTATCTGCATCCCGCTGGCATTTTATTTCGGATCCAGCGCAGTGGAGAAATTGCTGGGCGTGATTCCGGAGTTCATTCAGACGGGCATGGATATCACGGCGGCACTGCTTCCGGCATTGGGCTTTGCGATGCTGGCGCAGACGATGATGAACAAGAAGGTGGCGCCATTCTTTTTCATAGGATTTTTCTTGGTGGCATACTTGAAGATTTCTACTACCGGGGTGGCGATCTTCTCCATTCTGATGGTGCTGATGCTAATCATGTTCGGCGTGATTGGCAAGCAGAGAGGTGAAGCAGTGGTAGCAGCAGAGGAAGATGGAGGTGATTTTGATGAATTTTAGCATACATTCCAAATACGAGAAAAAGATTACGAAGGGCGATTTGAAAAAAGTTTTCTGGAGATCCATACCTTTCGAGCATTCATGGAATTACGAAAGAATGGGAAATGTGGGATATACGTTTGCCATGTATCCCGTTCTCAAGAAACTTTATCCGGACAAGGATGATTTGGCCCAGGCCATGAAGAGACATCTGACTTTGTACAATGTGACGCCTTACATCTGCACCTTCCCTCTGGGAATCAGCGTGGCCATGGAGGAAGCCAATACGATGGAGGAGAATTTTGACACGGAGTCCATCGGTGCCGTGAAATCAGCCCTCATGGGGCCGCTGTCAGGCATTGGAGATGCATTCTTCTGGGGAACCTTGCGGGTCATTGCCACGGGTATTGGCTGTAGCCTTGCCATGAAGGGAAATATATTGGGGCCGATTCTGTTCCTGCTGATATTCAATGTACCCCATTATTTCCTGAGATACGTGGGAACCTTTCTGGGATACAAGCTGGGCAGTGAGTCGATCACAAAGATTATGGCTTCCGGCCTGATGGACAGCGTGATGGAGGCAGCTTCCATCGTGGGCATGATGGTAGTTGGCGCCATGACCATGGATATGACGGCGATCAATTTTGTCACCAAGATTGGCAGCGGGGAAGAGGCCACGACCTTGCAGGACCTGCTGACGGATATTGTGCCGGGCTTGCCGGTGCTGGGATTGTTTGGCCTGGTGTACTGGATGCTGAAAAAGAAGATGAATCCTTTGATGATTATGCTGGTTATGCTGGTATTTGGCATCATTGGCGCATTCTTCGGATTCTTGGGATAGTTGATGGCGGAAAATGATAGATGCAATGTCTTGGTGCCTTGGCGGGCGGTTCTCCAAGGCACCTGACAATGATTCATAGTATCAAAACAAATGTATAGGAGGTAAATTAAAAATGGCATTGAGAAATTTTGATGTGGAGAAGTATTTGAAAGAGGGAGATCAGGCATACGGCAAGAGGGCCGAGATCGAGGCGCTGGTGGACAAATTGTCCAAGACGGATTATGAGAACGTCTGCCTCCTTGGCATCGGCGGCACATGGGCAGAATGGTATCCCGTGGTGGAGGTTGCCAAGTATTACAGCGATCTGCCGATCTATCTTGAGAATGCTGCCGAATTTCTTGTGAAGAAGAATAAGAAGTATATCTCAGATAAGACTTTGGTATTCACGTCCTCAGCATCCGGCGACACGCTGGAGATCGTGAAGTCTGTAAAGATGTGCAGGGACATGGGAATCAATGTCTATGGATTTACGAAGGATGATACCACGCCTCTGGCGGAGCTTCTGACTGATCCGGTCTACAATCCCTGCGGGGACTGCGAGGATTCCTACCTGCTCTACTATTTTGTAGTGCTGCGGCTTCTCTTCAACAGAGGGGAATTTCCTAAGTATGAGGCATGGGCTGACCAGATGGCAGGGATACATAAGAATCTCTTGAGAATCAGGGAAGAGTTCGAGCCCAGGGCGGCAGAGATTGCAAAAACCTACAGCCATGAACCCTATACAATGTTTACCGGCTCCGGCGTTCTCTGGGGAGAGACTTACCTCTTTACCATGTGCATTCTGGAAGAAATGCAGTGGGTGAGAACCAAGTCCGTGTCCTCCGCAGACTTCTTCCATGGCCCGCTGGAATTGGTGGATGACAGGGTTCCGGTGTTTGTCATCAAGGGCGAGGATGAGTACCGGGAATTGGACGAGAGAGTGGAGCGGTTTGTGAAGAAGCATACCAAGAAAGTGGAAGTCTTTGATACCAAGGATTATATTCTGGAGGGAGTGGATGATGAGTTCCGGGTAATCTGCTCTCCCATGATTATCACCGCAATCCTGACAGAAAGGCTGGCTGCCCACTACGAGCTGAACACCGGACACAGCCTGGATTTCAGACGCTACTACCGCCAGTTTGAGTATTAATATGATTCGGGCAGTAATATTTGACATGGATGGCGTGCTGATTGACAGCGAGCCGGTGTATGCGGCATGGCTGGAAGCGTTCTTGAAGGAGCATCAAGTGGAGGTGCCGGATTCAGAATTGAGGAGAGTGGCGGGAATATCCTCCCAGGATTTCAAGAAAAAGCTGCAATCCTGGTGGACTGCCGCAGGGAAGCCATACATGTCCGGGGATGATATCGACAAGATGTTTGAAAAATATTGCGACGGCCTTCCCCTTTCATTTAAAGAAATTATGGATTCCCATGCGGAGGAGGTGATGGCTTGGCTGAAGGAGGCGGGGTACATGGTGGCTGTCGCCTCCTCCTCCCCCATGAAGGATATTGAGAAAGTGCTGACAGATACGGGGCTGTGCAAATATGTGGATGTGAAGGTCAGTGGAGAGATGTTTGCCAATAGCAAGCCCAATCCCCAGATTTATCAGTATACTGTAAAGCAGCTTGGCTTGGAGGCCGGGGAGTGTTTTGCGGTGGAAGATTCTGCTTATGGCATTCAGGCGGCATTCCGTGCCGGCATCAAGGTGATTGCCAAAAGGGATGACAGATTTGGATTTGACCAATCCTTGGCGGATTACTGTGTCAATCATCTGCACCAGGTGATTGACATCATAAAAATGGGACAATCCCTTCCATAAGCAGATTCGAAAGAGAATGACTGGCAACGTCCTGACGTTGCCAGTTTTCGTCATAAGGCTGAAATATTTGTTGCCTTTCACGGCCCAATAGCAGCCTGGGATTTTTAGCATGATTCTGTCGTGAATAGTAACAAATATTGTGTTTAACGGGGGCATAATGAAGAATGCAGTTGAAATGTAGCCAGAAATTGGTATACTTATAGGTATAAAGGGAAGTGTTTTCTGGAAG
>CATKZA010000286.1 GCA_949841235.1 uncultured Clostridiaceae bacterium | reverse complement strand
GCATCCGCTTCACCCTGGGCATCCATCTGCACACCTCCATATATACCTTGATAATTGAGGTCATCACCTTTGCCCTGTTTTTGGAAATCGTATTCTTCACCAGTTTCTCCCTAAAGGAAATCGGCCTGGTTCCCCGCTGGAAAAAACTCAAAGAGAATATGCTGGAAACCCTCACCATCGCCCTCGTCTCCGGCGCATTGCTGGTTCTGTCAAAAATACTCCTCTCCCTCTTCGGCATCCAGATCAAGAGTTACTTTATGGGAGGTTCCTGGCATGGACTGGCTAATTACGGCTTTACCGCCCTCCTACAGGAATTTCTGGCCAGGGGCGTGATTCAAACCAGCGTGAAATCCCTGATGCGGATCAAGTACCAGAAAGTGCTGGGCATCATCCTCACGTCCCTTCTCTTCTCCCTGATGCATATGCCCTTCGGCTTCATCTTCATGATGGGAGCCTTCGTCCTCAGCCTGGCTCTGGGATACCTTTTCGAGCGTCACGGGGACTTGTGGGGATGCGCACTGCTCCATTGGTTCTGCGGCTATCTCACCATGTGTTTGTACTTTTAATGCAATATCTCCGTAAAACAAACATCTTTTATTACTTTTCAATCAGAAGCGGAAGTCCCGCTTCCCGTCCTTCAGTTCCTCCAGGTACTGCATCGCCCGCTCCCTGACTTTCTCGTTGGGTACATTCTGAATTTCCCTGGCAATCAATTCCTCCCCGACTGCCTTGGTATCCGGGGAGGCGTAATCTTCCAGATATTCTTTCAGCGTCATCAGGGCATTGGGCTGGCAGCAATTCACAATCTGCCCGGACTTCAGCAGGGACATGAATCGGTCTCCCGTGCGCCCCTCCCTGTAGCATGCCGTGCAGAAGCTGGGAATATATCCCAGCCGCATCAGCCAGTTTACCACCTGATCCAGGGTTCTGGTATCGCTGACGTCAAACTGGGCGGAACTGTCATCCCGCACCGGCTCCGTATAGCCTCCCACACTGGTCCTGGAACCGCCGCTAATCTGGGAAATCCCCGATCGAAGCACCCGCTCTCTGGTCTGCTGGGACTCTCTGGTAGAGATAATCATGCCCGTGTACGGCACTGCAATCCTGATCACGGACACAATCTTTTCAAAGATATCATCCGGCACTGCATTGGAGAAATCTGCGGTGTCAATATCGTCCGCCGGGCAGATGCGGGGGACGCTGATGGTGTGGGGACCTACGCCTTGGGCAGCCTCCAGATGCTCCGCATGCATCAGAAGCCCCACCAATTCATAGCGATATCCCTCCAGGCCAAACAAAACGCCAAGCCCCACGTCGTCAATTCCTCCCGCCATAGCCCTGTCCATGGCTTCCGTGTGGTAGGCGTAATCGCGCTTAGGCCCTGTGGGGTGCAGCTGCTCATAGGATTTTTTATTGTAAGTCTCCTGGAAGAGAATATACGTTCCAATTCCCGCATCATGCAGTTTTTGATAATTCTCCACCGTAGTTGCCGCAATATTCACATTGACCCGCCGAATAGCCCCATTCTGATGCTTGATGCCATAAATCGTGTCAATACTCTCTAAGATATATTCCAGGGGATTGTTCACCGGGTCTTCCCCCGCCTCGATGGCAAGACGCTTGTGTCCCATATCTTGCAGGGCAATCACTTCCCGGCGAATCTGCTCCTGGGTCAGCTTAATCCGGGGTATCTGCTTATTTTTCGCATGGTAGGGACAATAGGTGCACCCATTCACGCAGTAATTGGAAAGATATAGCGGAGCAAACATGACGATTCTACGGCCGTAGAATTTCTCCTTGATTTCCACTGCCAGAGATCGAATCTGCTCATTCACCTCCGGGATATCGCACTCCATCAATACTGCCGCCTCTTTGTGGGAAATCCCCTTTGCCTTCTTCGCCTTCTCCAGGATATCGGCAATCACCGCCCTATTTTCCCTGTTCTCTTTGGCATATTCCAGAGAATCCAAAATCTCCTGATGATTGATAAACTCCTCCGCTTTGAATGATTTTACATTATATTCCATCATGATCCCTCCTTAGGAACTGTTCACAAATAATCTTTCAATAGTGCGTGCTATATGATACTGAACGACAAAAATTTTATTATTGGCGTTCGCTACGCCGATTTTTGCTGCGTGCAAACGCAGATGTATTACTGTTATTTCTTTGAATATACTGCCTTGGCACTCACGCCCTCCAGCATCCCTAACTTACCAGACAATGCGCTCACCACATCATTTCCCGCATCCATCACGATGCTGATTACGGAAATCTTTCTCTCCCGGTAGGGCATCCCCATCCTCCCAACGATAAATTCCCGGTATTCGTGCAGCAGTTCGTTCACTCGCTCCACGCTATCCGCATCCTCCACGATAATTCCTAAAATCGCAATCCTCTGATCCATGCAAGCCTCCTATCTCCCGCAAGTTTCTTAATAAACTTAAAAGCGTCCCATGCTCTAAAGCATGGGACGCCACAACTGTCATTCATCACCTGCGCTACAGGAATGCATTCTTTTCATTCGCTGTAGCAACGCAGAAAATTCCGCATTCCATATGAATCCACATGCCTTGACATCGGGACGAACCCTCTGCTTCAGAACATAATCATCATAGCACAATATCACGGCAACTTCAATAGAGAACACACACGACAGTATATATTTTGTAACAGTTCAGCCTTTCGTAAAATTCGAGGATTTTTGATACGATTTTCATCAAAAATACGAGTTGCGCAGTGCCATTTGCTGAATAGTTACTATATTTTTATGGATAATGTCACTTTTCACGATATGGCGGCGAAAGTTTGCTCTGATTTAATTTTCTCCAATTTTCTACGTCTTCCTCTGAATAACGCCTCTTCTTCCCGGAATAGTCCAAAACAAAATAGGGACGCCCAAAGATATACCGATAGCAATCATAGGGATCTGACACCTGGGATACATTGCATTGCAGCATATAAATTCGTTTTCCAAAACGAATGCCAATCCATCTGCCCTCATCAATCACAATCAAGGTATTGGCAAGGGAAAAATAAAAATCCTCGCAATATTTTCTATCCCCCATCGTGTCAGGGATATCTACCATGCCCCTTCCGCTGGGTTCCTCAAAGTTTTTTCCACCCACCAGATTCACATAACAGGCGCAACGGTCGAAAAATATAAAATCACTGCGCGGAATGGCAGAATCATAATAGAATCCCTTTTTTCCCGCAATTGTATTCACAGTGATTAGCACTAGAAGAAATACTGCGATAGAGAGAAGCAATGCTTTAAAAATATTCTTCACGCCCTTCTTATTTTCAACCA
>CATKZA010000285.1 GCA_949841235.1 uncultured Clostridiaceae bacterium | reverse complement strand
AGAGGCCGGGGCTTCGGAGGAGGGGATTTCGGTCTCGGACTTTATTCAGGATCTCCAGGAAAAGGTGGACTATCAGAAGCATGCGATGGGCAAGCCGGCTCAGCGCAAGGCGAGGAAGAGGCCGAACACGGCCAGATTATTCTGCTTCCCCAGTCTCACTGCCGTGGAGGACTTTGCCGCGACGGTTCATCTGGAGAAAAATATCCCAAGCAGGCTGTATAAGGACGAAGTGCGGGGAAAATGGTATCTCTTCCTCAAGAAGGGGAAATTGCGGCAGGAGGAGTACCAGACATTGTGCCAGCGGGTTACGGAGTATGCGGGCAATGCCACGAACCAGCCTTTTGCAGAACAATTCTGCAAGGAGCATTTCCGCCTGATTATTGGAAAACAGGCGCTGAAGACCTTGAGAGAGTATGCTTGCTGAGGGGAGAAGGCATGAAATATGATTTTGATTTAGAAAATCAGAAGGAGGCCAGGAAGAAGCTGGCAATCAAGATTCTGATCACCCTTCTGGAAGTCTGCGCGGTGGTAGCGCTGGGCTACGGGATTACCCACTGGGGGATGCAGATATATACGGTTTCAGGACAGGACATGAACCCCACCTTGGAAAATGGGGACCGCATTCTGGTAAATAAAATGTCCTATCGCATTCATTCCATTAAGAGAAACGACGTGGTCATCGTGCGGCAGGGAGGCTCGGAGCATAATTATTTTTCGGCGGACCGGGTGATTGGCCTGCCCGGGGAGACGGTGCAGATCAAAGAGGGGAGAGTGTATATTGACGGGGAGAAGCTGAAGGAAAAGTACCGCTTTCCCGTGATGGAGAATGGCGGGCTTGCGCTGGAGGAGATTACGCTGGACGAGGATGAGTACTTTGTGCTGTGCGACAATAGGAACGGCGGGGAGGACAGCCGCAATGCCAATGTGGGCAACGTCCTGCGGGACAATATCGTGGGGAAGGCATGGTTCCGCATGAATACCTTGGAGATTATCAGTTTCCTGGATGGCTTTTCCGAGGAGAAGAATAGTTCTCCGTCACCGTCCCCATCGGCCACCGGGGATGGGAAATAGCAGGGACGGCACAAAATTTGATGAAAGATGAGGCGTTTTATGGAATTTCAATGGTATCCGGGGCATATGACGAAGGCAAAGCGTGCCATGCAGGAGGATTTAAAGCTGATCGACGTGATTGTGGAACTGGTGGATTCCCGGATTCCCATGAGCAGCAAGAATCCTGATATCGACCCCATGGCCAATGGAAAGTCCCGGATCATCCTGATGAACAAGTTTGACCTGGCTGATCCCAAGGTCACGGAGAAATGGGTTTCCTATTATGAGGGGCAGGGCTTTTTCGTGGCAAAAGTCAATGCCAAGAAGGGGACGGGGATCAAAGACGTGAACGATATGATTGCCAAGGCATGTCAGGCAAAGATTGAGAGGGACAGGCGGCGGGGCATCAAGAACCGTCCCATCCGCGCCATGATCGTGGGGATTCCCAATGTGGGGAAGTCTACCTTTATCAATAGTTTTGCCAGGAAAGCTTGCACCAAGACAGGGAATAAGCCGGGCGTGACCAAGGGAAAGCAGTGGATTCGCCTGAATAAGAGCGTGGAGCTTCTGGATACCCCCGGCATTCTGTGGCCGAAATTTGATGATCAGAGCGTGGGGCTCAGGCTGGCGTTTATCGGCTCCATCAAGGATGAGCTTTTCCATATCTATGAATTGAGCATCCTTCTTTTGGAATACCTGAGAAATCATTATCCGGGAGCTGTGGCGGAGTTTTATCAACTGGAGGGGGAACCGGAGCCGGCTAAACTGCTGGAGGAGATTGCCCGGCGGAGGGGCTGCGTGAAGACGGGAGGCGTGCTGGATACGGACCAGGCGGGAAGGTATCTGGTGGATGATTTCCGCGGCGGAAGGATCGGGAGGATCAGTCTGGAATTGCCGGACAGCCCCGGGGCGCAGGAAGATTGATGGAAAGAATTTGAGATAGGAGAATTGCAGGCGGGCGGGGATTGGAATGTATAACGAGGAAGAAATCGAAGATAGCCTGGCGTTTTGCAAAGATATCGAGATATATCGGCAGGCGGATCAAGGAATGAGCGGTGAGGAGCCGCCCGGGGCCCGGGAGGAATCTGCCGCAGCCCGGGAAGAGAGGATGCGGGTATTTCAATGGGAACTGTCTAAGCTGGAGCAGGAGGCGCCGGTGAAGCGGCCCACCACGGAGAGCGCTTCCCTCAGGGCGGCCAATAATATTTTCATGCTAGCCGTCTGTCTGCTGCTAGGTTTTTTCATTGCATCGCTGATTACCCATTTCGTGGCATACCAGACCAGCGTGGAGGGGCAGTCCATGGAGCCAACCCTGTCTGACGGGGATTCCGTGATTATCCAGAAACTGAGCTATTATTTCGGAGAGCCGCAGCGGTTCGACGTGGTTGTCTTTCCGGTGAAGGCCAAGGGGGACGGCGATAATGGGAAAGACAGCTTTTATGTGAAGCGCATCATCGGGCTGCCGGGGGAGACCCTGCAGGTGCGGGATGGTTCTGTTTATATTGACGGGGAGAGGCTGGAGGCGGATCAGTATTGCCTGTCCAAAATGCTGGATGGGGGCAATGCGGATGCGCCGGTCACGATGAAGGAAGATGAATATTTTGTGTTGGGAGACAACCGGAATATGAGTACTGACAGCCGCAATTCTT
Organism: uncultured Clostridiaceae bacterium; assembly: GCA_949841235.1. Classification (GTDB taxonomy): domain Bacteria; phylum Bacillota; class Clostridia; order Lachnospirales; family Lachnospiraceae; genus Butyribacter. The sequence continues at coordinate 638 of CATKZA010000285.1, read as the reverse complement.
ATGTGGGCATGGTGAAGAAAAAGGATATTTTAGGGAAGGTGTTCCTGCGTATCTGGCCGCTTACCCATTTCGGGATGCTGTCAGGGAAGGAGTAGTACGATGGAAAAGAAGGCCGCGCATCCCAAGAGAAAGACGGTGGCCCAGATCAGGCAGGAATTGCTTGAGTGCGGCGAAGAGCAGAGGAAGACGTTGTTGGCATTTTACAGTGAGGATGAGAGAAAGGGCGTCGTTGAACTTCTCAAATCCGTCAGAAAGCACGAGGCGTTTATCAAGGCAGAGAAACTGCGGCTTCAGGAGATGAGGATATTCGAGGAAAATTATTCCAAGGAATATTTGGCCATCTGCGGCATTGACGAGGCGGGCAGGGGACCTCTGGCAGGGCCGGTGGTAGCGGGGGCGTGCATATTGCCGGCTCAGGCGGAAATCTTTTATTTAAATGATTCCAAGAAGCTGAGCAAGGCGAGGAGGGAGCTGCTATTCCGTGAGATTCAGGAAAAGGCCCTTGACTATGGGGTGGGCATCGTTTCCCCTGAGAGAATCGATGAAATCAATATCTTGCAGGCTACCTACCAGGCGATGAAGCTGGCGGTGGAGCAGATGGATATGCTGCCAGATCTGCTGCTGGTGGATGCGGTGAC